>NZ_JAMQIF010000098.1:0-557 GCF_023845855.1 Clostridium sp. ZBS2 | reverse complement strand
CATCTTTCTTAGTTCCAGTTGATTACATTGCTCCAACCCCTATATAATCTGAGCTATCTTTTTGTGCCTTTAAGGCTTCATCTAAATTATCAGCTGAAACTCCAAGAATTTTATCTTCTCCAATTATATTTCTCACTGTGGTTGCTGGTAAATCGCTTTGTCCTATTTTCCTTCCATCTTCTTCACCTCCTTCCGTTTTCTTCTTTCTTTCCTTTTTTTTTTTTTCAAGCACTCTCTCAATTTTTTATTTTATTTTTTTTTGTTTTTTTTTACCATATCAATAAAAATTAATTTATTTTTTATTATTTTTTTCTCTCTTACTATATTTTTTTCCACTTTCCCTTCTTCTTTTTTTATTCACTTTTTTTTTTCTTAATTTTCTTTCTGTTTTTTCTCTAATATCTTTTTATATATTTCTTATTATCCTACTCTCAATATATATTATCTCATATTTCTTTATCCTATATTTCTCTATTTCTTTTCTCCCTCTGATTTTCTTATTGTTCTTTTTCTCTACCTTTGTTTTCCCTATTTTAATTTTTTTTTTCTTTTTTATT
>NZ_JAMQIF010000097.1:0-295 GCF_023845855.1 Clostridium sp. ZBS2 | reverse complement strand
TTTTTTTTAAAAAAAAAAAAGATAAAGGAAAAAAAATTAAAAGAAATAAAAATTTATTTTTTAAAATTTAATAAAATATTAGTTATTAATTTTTTATTTTTTTGTTTTAAAATATTTATTTTTCAAAAAAAAGAAAGAGTTTATAAAAAAATAGTTTTTTTTTTATGAAAGAGGGGCATATTAAAAATTTATTTTTTCTTTATAATAAAAAAATGGAAAAAAAAAAAAAAAAAAAAAAAAAAAAAAAAAAATTTATTTTTTTATTGCAAAAAAAAAAAGTTACTTTTTTGGTTAA
>NZ_JAMQIF010000095.1:0-475 GCF_023845855.1 Clostridium sp. ZBS2 | reverse complement strand
AAAAACAAAAAAAAAAAAAAAAAAAAAAACAAGAAAAAAAAAAAAAAAAAGTAAAGAAAAAAAAAAAAAAAAAAAAAAAAAATAAAAAAAAAAAAAAAAAAAAAAAAAGAAAAAAAAACAAATAAAAAAAAAAAAAATATATTATAAAAAAAAAAAAAAAAAAAAAAAATATAAAATTAAAAAAAAATAAAAAAAAAAAAAAAAAAAAAAATTTAAAAAAAAAAAGATTTTAAAAAAAATAAAATCATAAATGTAGAAAAAAAAATATGAAAAAAAATAATTAAATATATATTAAAAAAAAAAAAAAGATAAAAAAGAAAAAATAGACAAAAGAAAAAAAATAAAAAAATAAAAAAAAAAAAAACATAAAAAAACAATGAACAAAAAAAAAACATTAAAAAAAAAAAATAAAAAAAAAAAAATAAAAAACTATATAAAAAAAAAAAATAATAAAAAATTAAATTTTTTATAATTT
>NZ_JAMQIF010000094.1:0-575 GCF_023845855.1 Clostridium sp. ZBS2 | reverse complement strand
AAGATGAAAAACAAAAAAAAACAAAAAAAAAAAATAAAATAGGGGAATTAAAGAAAAAAAAAAAAAAAAAAAAAGATAAAAAAAAAAAAATAGACAAAAGAAAAAAAATAAAAAAATAAAAAAAAAAAAAACATAAAAAAAAAAAAAAAAAAAAAAAAACATTAAAAAAAAAAAATAAAAAAAAAAAAAAAAAAAACTATATAAAAAAAAAAAATAATAAAAAATAAAAAAAAAAGTGATAGGGGAGTAATAAGTTTAAAAAAATTATATTTTTAAAAAAGTAATAGAAAAAAAAAAAAAAAAAGTTATGTTTAAGAAAAAAAAAAAAAAAAAAATAATAAAACTATAGAAAAAGTAAAGAATAAAAAATAAAAATATAAGATGAAGAAAAAAAAAAAAAAATAAAAAGAGGAGAAAAGGAAAGAGAAAAAAAGGAGAGAAAAAAAGAAAGAGAAAGAAGAAAGAAGGAAAGAAAGAAAAGAAGAAGAAGAAGAAGAAGAGAGGAAGGGAAGGAAGGGAGATAGACGTTTTTTTTTTTAAAGAAGCGGGCGCCCCCCGAATTCTACCCTCTTCCC
>NZ_JAMQIF010000093.1:0-404 GCF_023845855.1 Clostridium sp. ZBS2 | reverse complement strand
ATATATATTATTATCAATTTTCTGCAAAAAATTAGACAAAAAGACTGATGGTATTCTAGTATCATCAGTCTTTTCTTTATTATTGGGCTATGTTTTAAATCATTCTGTTTTTACTTTTCATTGATATTAAAATGATTTCCTCTGTACATGAACTTTATACTAAATTATCTAGATGTTCTTACACTACTCCCCTCCCCCTTCCCCCCCCCCCCCGCCTCCCACTCCCCTCCCCCCCCCCCCTCACACATACCAACAAGCTCAACAAACCAAAACCATTTACCATAAAAACACCCCCTTCACTCCTCCCCCCTCCCCCTCCCTCCCCCCCCTTTTCCCTTCCTCTTTCCCCCTTCCCCTCCCCCCCCCCCCCCTCCCCCCCCCCCTCTCCCCCCCTCCCCCCCCCC
>NZ_JAMQIF010000092.1:0-352 GCF_023845855.1 Clostridium sp. ZBS2 | reverse complement strand
TTTTTTTTTTTTGTTATTTTTTTTTTTTTTTTTTTATCTTTTTTAATTTTAGGATTTTTTAATTTTAAATTTTCTTCTTGGTTTTTTAAAAAAAAATCAACATTATAAGGAATTTTTTAATTTTTTTATAAAAAAATATTTTTCAAAAATAAAAGAGGAATATAAAAAAGGAAAATTATATTAAAAAAAAAAAAAAAAAATATTTTTGTAAAAAATTCCTTTTTTTTTTTTTTCTTTTTTTTTTTTCTTTCTTCTTTTTTTTTTTTTTCTTTTTTCTTTTCTTTTATTTCTCTTTTTTTTCTTTCTTTTTTTTTTTCTTCTTTTTTTTTTTTTTTTTATATATTTTTTTTTT
>NZ_JAMQIF010000090.1:0-441 GCF_023845855.1 Clostridium sp. ZBS2 | reverse complement strand
TTTATATTAAATCTTTTATTTTTTTCTTTTTTCTTTTTTTTTATTTTTACATTTTTTTTTTTTTGTTTTTATATTATATTGTTTGTTTTTTTTTTGGAATAATTGCCATCTTTGTTGCTTTTTTTTTTTTTTTTTTTTTTTTTTTTTTTTTTTTTCTTTCTCTTTTTTTTTTTTTTTTTTCTTTTTTTTTTTTTCTTTTTTTTTTTTTGTTTTTTCTTCTTATTTTGTTCTATATTCTTGTTTCATTATCTTTTATTTATTTATCAACATCTTTCCCCATTTTTATTTTTATAAAAATTAAAAAAATTATATAATTTTTTTTTATTATTTTTTTAATATAAAATTAAATTTTTTTTTTTTTATATTCTTTCTATATATATTATTTTTTTTTTAAATTTTCTACTTAGAAAAATTATTATTTTTATTTCTTATTCCATCGCG
>NZ_JAMQIF010000009.1:0-211 GCF_023845855.1 Clostridium sp. ZBS2 | reverse complement strand
AAAAAAAAAAAAAATTATTATTTTATAAAAAAGAAAAGGAAGAAAAATTTAGAGTTAAAAAAAAAAAAGTTTAAAGAATATTCCCCATGTGGAGAATGGGATAAGAAAAAGGGATTTTAGAAGAGGAGGTTTTAAAAATTAAAAAAAAAAAATAAAAAAAAAGAGAAAAAAAAAAAAAATTTTATAAAAATAAAAAAAATATTAAAAAAAA
>NZ_JAMQIF010000088.1:269-692 GCF_023845855.1 Clostridium sp. ZBS2 | reverse complement strand
ACAATAGAAGATTTAGAAAACTTATTAGATAATATTCCATATATAATATGGATTAAAGATGAGGAAGGAAGGTATAAGTATGCTAATAAATTAGCAACTGAGAAATTAGATTTAGAACAAAAGAATCTTTTAGGGAAAAAGAATTCAGATTTTAAAGATAATGAGATATTGAAAAACTGGCCAGACAATGAAAGAAAAATATTAGAAGAAAAAAGTTGTGCTTATTTTAAGAGAAAAATTAAAAGTGATGGAGAAGATATATGTGTTGAAACTTATAATATGCCATTTTTGAGTAGTAAAAAAACAAATTTAATAGGTGGAGTTGTAAGAAAAATTACAACAGAGAAGAAGGTAGTTTCACATATAAAAGACGCATCAATTAATATTTGTAATAAAAACAAATATGATGAATTAAAAAATAAA
>NZ_JAMQIF010000088.1:0-259 GCF_023845855.1 Clostridium sp. ZBS2 | reverse complement strand
TATATATATAATTCTGAAAAAGAAATATTTGAAAATTATGTAAAAAGCGGAGTGATGAATAAGAGTAATGAAGTGATATCAAAAGATGATATTAATAATACTCCTGTAAATAAATTTTATTGTATAAGATGTGAACGTGAATTAGTTGGAGTATTAAATGTACAATACAGAGAAGAAGATATTCATAAATATAATAATGAAGATTTTATAAAATCAATTTGTGATGTTATAGGAATAATTATTAATAATAAATTTTTAT
>NZ_JAMQIF010000087.1:0-896 GCF_023845855.1 Clostridium sp. ZBS2 | reverse complement strand
ACAATTATAAAATCTAATTGATCAATATTTCTTTTTATTAAATCTTCTTTACATATAGGTAAAAATTCTTTACAAAGTTTCATATATTAATTAACTCCAATTCATATATTAATTTAAATTTATATTACTAAGGTATATAGCATTTAACAAGCATTTATCAAGGGTTAAGACACATTTAACCTATGAATAATAACTCAGTTTATATTAACATACGCAAGATTACTTTACAAATAACAATAATTATTATTTTAGTAAAATAGTCGCAAGTTTTAAATAAATAATAACTATACATTTCAAAATAACAGTAACATTATAATACAAGGGGCTTTGGCAGAAAAAATTTGTTGCCTTTTTGCGTCTATGTAATATAATAATTAGTAGAAATAAACAAAGATGATGACGTAATTTAAATTTTTATATTTATCTCATAAATTAGTAGTTTAAAAATTTCTTAATTGCAGTAGTATGAGATAAATGAGCATGCTTATTTATTAGGTGTACATTAATTATAATAATAGGACTATTTGTAAATTTAGTTTAAAAATTAGATTATAGATTATAAGGTGGTGTAAAAGATGGAGGCTGGACCTCAGATTATTAATGATTTTAAATTACAACTTAATATATTTAGGAAGAGCTATTCATCTATTTAAATGTAATGAAAGTTCTTCCTGAAAACATAGAGGAGGAATCTTTCATGAAGAAATTATCAGTATTTTTATATACAAATATTTTATCTAAAAATATTTACGATGAATTTGGGGACGTTCTTGGAGAGCTAAGAGATGTTTATGTAACAACTGAAGAGGGATATCCAAGAGTTATAGGCTATAAACTTAGGAAAGATGGCATCACATTTCATTATGAATTTAGATATATAGAATTTTTAGATGATA
>NZ_JAMQIF010000086.1:0-403 GCF_023845855.1 Clostridium sp. ZBS2 | reverse complement strand
AAAAAAAGTATAAATAAAAAAAAAAAAGAAAAAAAAAAAATAAAAGGTAGTTTATTATAAAAAAAAAAAAAAAAAAAAAAAGAAGGGAATTTAAGTATAAAAAATTTAAAAAAGGGAGGAATTAATTAAATTAAAAAAAAAAGAAATATGTTGGGAAAAAATTTTTTGAGATAAAAAAAAAAAAAAAAAAAATTTATAAAAAAAAAAAAAAATTTTAAAAAAAAAAAATATTTTTTTTATTATTTTTTTTTTTTAAAAAAAATTATTTGTTATTATAATTAACCCAAATGTTAACACAATAAAAAATTGATATAAAATTTTAATAAAAAAAGCACTTAAAAAAAAAAATTTTTTTCTAGGGTTTAAAAAAAAAAAATTTTTTTTTTCCTCTTTTTTTTTTTTT
>NZ_JAMQIF010000085.1:0-215 GCF_023845855.1 Clostridium sp. ZBS2 | reverse complement strand
TTTTTTTCTTCTTTTTTTTTTTTTTTTTTTTTTTTTTTTTTTTCCTTTTTTTTTTTTCTACTCTTTTTTTTTTTCTTCATTTTTTTTTTTTTTTTCTTCTTTTTTTTTTTTTTTTTTTTTCTCTTATTTTTTTTTTCTTTTTTTTTTTTTTTTTTTTTTTTTTTCTTTGTTTTTTTTTTTTTGCCCGTTTCTTTTTTTTTTTCTTTTTTTTCTTT
>NZ_JAMQIF010000084.1:0-216 GCF_023845855.1 Clostridium sp. ZBS2 | reverse complement strand
GGGAGGGGAAGGGGGGAGAGATCGGGGGGGGCCGGGGCATTAAAAAAAAAAAAAGGCCTACTCCGCGGCACTCCTGCTCCCCGGCAGGCCCCCAGTTCCCACTGCCCAATCCATCGCCCACCACCCCTTCCGCCCCGCCACCTGCCAACCCCCCCAGCTATTCCCCCACACCCCCCCCCCCCCCCCCGCCCCCCCACCCCCCCCCCCCCTCCCCCC
>NZ_JAMQIF010000083.1:0-564 GCF_023845855.1 Clostridium sp. ZBS2 | reverse complement strand
TTAGTGGTTTTACTCGTTTGTTCTTTCCTTTTTTTTTAATAAGTTTTTTATTTTCTTTTATTAATATTAATATTAAAATAAAAAAAAATAATATTATTTATTAAACATATTTTAGGAAGAATAAAAATAATAGGAAAAAACCCCAAAAAAAAAAAAAAAAAAATATAAAAAAAACTGTAAATAAAAAAAAAAAAAAAAAAAAAAAGAAAAAAAATAAAAAAAAAATTATAAAATAAAAAAAAAAAAAAAAAAAAAAAAAATAATTAAAAAAATATATAAAAAAATATTTTTTATTTAAATTATTAAAAAAAAAAATAAAAAAAAATTTAAAAGAAAAAAAAAAAAAAAAAAAAAAAAAAAAAAAATAAAAAAATAAAAATTATAATAAAAAAAAAAAATATTAAACTGAAAAAAAATTTAAAAAAAAAATAAAATAGTAATAAAGAGGAAAAAAAAAGAAATTATACTTAAATTATTAAGAAAATAATTAAAAATAAAAAATTAAAAATAAAAAAATACAAAATAAAAATACATTAAAATGAATAAAAAAAATAGAAAAAATAA
>NZ_JAMQIF010000082.1:0-229 GCF_023845855.1 Clostridium sp. ZBS2 | reverse complement strand
TTTTTTTTTTTCTTTTTTTTATTTTTTTTTTTCTTTTTTTTTTTTTCTCTTTTTTATTTTTTTTTCTTTTTTTTTTTTTTCTCTTGTTTATTTTTTTCTTTTCCTTTTTGTTTTTTTTTTCTTTTCTTTTTTTTTTTGTTTTTTTCTCGTTTTTCTTTTTCTCCCTTTTTTTCTCTTCTTTTTTTTTTTTTCCTTCTTTTTTTTTTTTTTTTTTTTTTTTTCCTTTTTT
>NZ_JAMQIF010000081.1:0-468 GCF_023845855.1 Clostridium sp. ZBS2 | reverse complement strand
AACGTAGATTGAATAAGGGGTTTAACGTGGATGTTGGAGGGCGTAATAAATAGTGGTGAATAGTAGAGGAGTAATATGATGGCGTAATTTATTATTGTGTGGATAAGGAATACTATGTTTCTAGAGGGGGAATGTATGGTCATTATGATGATGCTGAAAGATTTGAAGTTGTGGATAGAGCGGTTTTTTTTTTGATGAAACCCTCGCACCCGAAATCCAACCTTTTTCCCTTACACGACGCTCTACCTGTCTAAGTATTTTTCCTGAAGATGGATTATAAAAAAATGCTCCTATATTTCTTGCTCCCACAATTAAAACATTATTCTTTTTCCCCTTGTTTTTCTTGCCACTCTTTCTGCTCCCTAATCGGGTTTTTTTTATGCGTATTTTCTATTTGTTTTATCATTTCAAATTTTTTAATTAATAATTCAACTACATCTTGTGCTAAAAAATCTAAATCTTTAGTAT
>NZ_JAMQIF010000080.1:0-253 GCF_023845855.1 Clostridium sp. ZBS2 | reverse complement strand
GCATTGCATACATTATGTTTCCTGTTGGTGGAGCATACTTAAACCATGATGCCTTGCTTATATCTTGGGTTTCATCTATATTTAAATGAAGCTTTACCCTTTCTCCATCTACTGCAAGAACTTTTCCTTCTATGGATATACCACTTAATTTTTCATTATATATTTTTTCTTGCCAAATTCCATTTTTTCTACAAAACCTATATTTATATATTAATTCCCTATTATGCATTTGTCCATAATATTGGTTTATATA
>NZ_JAMQIF010000008.1:167617-189930 GCF_023845855.1 Clostridium sp. ZBS2 | reverse complement strand
ACACTCTGCTAAAACATAGCTTTTCAAAAAAGCACTTAATGTCCTAATTATTTTTCAATTTATACATTTCTAACTTTTCATTTATTTCCTGTGCTTGAATTGACAATTCTTCTGTAGCGCTTGCTGTTTCTTCTGCAGTTGCCGAATTAGTTTGTGCTACTTCTGCTATTTGATCTACACCTATAGTTACTTCCATTATAGATTGGCGTTGTAAATCAGATGCTTGTGTTATTTCTTTTATTAAATTTGTTATTTGTTCTACATTATTAACTATACCATTTAAAGAACTTGCTGTTTCTTGTGCTAAGATGCCCCCATTATTAGCTACATCAGTTGATTTTTCTATAAGTTCTGTAGTTACTTTAACAGCTTCTGAGCTTTGTGCTGCAAGTAGTCTCACTTCTTCTGCCACTACTGCAAATCCCTTACCTGCTTCACCAGCTCTTGCTGCTTCAATTGCTGCATTTAAAGCCAAAAGGTTTGTTTGCTCTGCTATATCTCTTATTGTATTTATAATTCCTGAAATTTTATTTGCTTCTGTACATATTTCTTTCATATAAACCAATAATTCTTGCATTTTTTTATTTCCATCACTTACAACTTGTTTTGTTTCTTTAGTAAATTCATTTACATCATTTGCATTTTTAGCATTAAGCTTAACTTGTTCTGATATTTCATGAAAACTAGATAATAATTCTTCAACTACACCTGCTTGATTAGTTGATCCTTCCGATAAAACTTGAGTTGTAGCTGAAATTTCTTGTGAACTGCTTGCTACTAAATCAACTGATTTAGAAATATAGTAAAAACTATTATTTAAAGAATTTATAATTTTTTCAAGAGATACTTTCATTGGCATGAAATCACCTCTATACTCCAATGAAGAATTTAAGTTTATATCTAGATTTCCTTTAGATATATTTTCTAAAACATAAGTTTCATCTTTTAAATAACTACTTAACATGTTTATAGAATTTTCTAAATCAGAAGCCATTTCTCCCATTTCATCAGTATTTAAATATTGATTGTCAACATCTAAAATTCCTTGTGATAGATTTTTAGACATATTTTTAATATTATTAATTCCTTTAAGTAACATTTCTATTAATAATTTTATAACTGTAATAGCTATTATTAAAATACTTAATAACATCACCCCAATAATTCCCATACTCAAATATTCATATAATCTAGAGCTACTTACAAATCCTTTAGCTTCTATTTGAGACGCCTTATATATGTTTTCTATATTTTGCTCTATAGATTCTATTTCTGTAGAATATGTTTTATTTATTAAGTTAAGTACTTCTTCTTCTTTAGCATTTGTAATTAAATTGCAAATATCCTTTATAGTTGCATCAGTTTCATCTAAACTCTTTTCAAGAATAGATATAAGTCTTTCATCTCCATTAAAGTCATTCTTAATTAAATCGAAGTTTTTATTAAAATTTTCCACCTCAACATTCATATCCTTTAAATATTGAGATTTTTTTTCAACATCATCTGTACTTATTGCTTTATATATATTTTTATCTATTACCTGTATCTCTACTTTCATATTAGAAACAATCTCTGCTTGTACATATGGACCCTTATAAAGACGTGCTGTTCTAGATGATAGTATTATTAGTAAACTTACAATTATAAACATAGCAATGGCATTTATTATAATTATTATCTTAAAACTTTTACTTATTTTTTTTGCTATTGGTTTATCTTTGATACTTTTCTCTAATATGTTCTTTAATTTTTTATACATCTTCTCATCCCTTTATATTAATAAGATTTTATTAGATAAACATTTTGTTACATTTATTGTCTAAAAAATATATACTTAATAAATTGAAACATTAAATTTTTCAATTTATATAAGAAATAAAAATTCTAATTATTTATTTTCTATAATATTTTCATACTTTTTTATTATTTCATGTTTATTGTTTAGAACCCAATTTTCATCTTGCCTTATTATATTTAACTTATTAAAGTCTTCAAACTTTTCTGACTGTACATCACTTCTTACTGAACGTCTGCAAAGATCTTCACTTACCATAGTTTGTACTTCTTTACTTGTTAAGAAATCAATGAACTTTTTAGCATTCTCCATTTTCTCAGCACCCTTAATTATTGCAACGCAATCTGGATTAGCTATTATTCCTTCTTTAGGATATACTATCTTGACTGGATCATCTGTACTTATATACTTTAATGCACCTTCATATGTTAATCCAACAGTATACTCCCCATCTATTACTTTGTTAAATACAGCTGATGAGCTGTTAAGCATTTTATTCTCTGTATTTCCCAAAAAACTTTCTATATATGGCCAACCCTCATCTGGATTATTATTTCCCATAGCATATAATTGATTAGTTAAGCTTTCCAAAGCTGTTGATGACTTTGCTGGATTGGCTACCGCTATTTTTCCTTTTAGTTCTGGATTTAATAAATCTTCAAAACCATCTATTTTTATATCTTTAGCTAAATCTAAATTTACAATTAATACACTTGGCATTATTGTAAATCTTGTTATTTTTCCATCTGAATTTCTATAATCTTTATATATATTTTCTTCATTTTTTGAAATATATTCTTCTAAAAAATCTGTTCTTGATTTAAGCGCAGCTACAGATCCTCCCCATATAACATCGCCTAAAGGGGCATTATTTTCTTCCTCTATATTTTTAAGTAATTCTCCTGTAGATGCCTTCACAAGATTTACATGAATATTAGTTTTCTTTTCAAATTCACTTATAATAGGATTACTAAATTCCTTAGGATGTGATGTATATATAATTAAATCATTATTTTTATTTGTAATTTTAAATGTATTGCATCCTCCAAATATCCCAATTATGAATATTGATACAATGAATAATTGTATTATTACTTTATTTTTCATAAAATCCTCCTTTATGATGCGTTAATTATAAGATAGAAATAAATTTTTCACCTTGTAATTTAAATAACATCCTCGAACTATAAAAATTATTAAAACCAAAATCCCCAATAAATAATTTACTTATAAGTATATTATAACATATTATGTATATTTATGGTTTAAAATAAGATTTTTTGATTTACAAAACAACATAAGTAATTATGTCACCTTTTAGTTAAATATTTTTAGATTTTTTTATAAAAAAGAGTTCTTAAACACTTTTTATTTAAGAACTCTACTTATTTTAAACTTTTTGCAAAATTAAAAAAAGAATTTTAACTCAATATTATATTATAAATTTATTAATTTCTTCATTTAATTCTTTAATTGATTCTATTAATTCATCACAAGCTATTCTTATATCTCCACTTGATTCATTAAATTCTTCACCAGTTGCATCAACTTCTTCTGTGGTTGCAGCCAATTCTTCTGAAATAGCTGTAAGATTTTCAAGTGCATGTAATACATCATCTTTTCTTTCATCATTACTATTAGATATATTTAATATTTGTTGTATCTTAGGACTAACTTCTTTTAAAAGTTCTGCAATATTACTAAATGTATCTACTGTTAAGTTTATCTTTTGCTTTTGAGATGAAACTTCTAAATTTATACTTTCTGTAGACTTAATAATATTATTGCTTTCTACAAGCACATTATTAATTATTGTTCCTATTTCCCCAACGGATGCTTGACTTTGCTCAGCAAGTTTCCTTATCTCATCAGCTACTACACTGAATCCTCTACCAGCTTTCCCTGCTCTAGCAGCTTCAATAGCTGCATTTAAAGCAAGTAGATTTGTTTGTTCAGACAATCCATTAATAGTACTTGTAATATTTTTTATAGATGCAATCTTATTATTCATACCACTTATAACTTCATTAAATGATTTTAATGTTTCATCAAAACTATTTAATGAGATATCTAATTCTGAAATACTATTGTTACCATCATCAACTTTGCTTTCAACACTCAAAGAAATTTTTGCAAGATCATTTACGTTTTCGTTCATAAACTCAACATTATCACCAAATTCTTTCATTTGATTATGAACCTTTAAAATTTCTGTTGATTGATTTGTATTAGCTTCTGCTGATTCATGCATTGCAATGGAAATATTTTTTGATCCAGCTGTTATTTGATTTGAAGTCCCTTCAAGCATATCAGATTGGTGTTTTAATACATCCACACTATGCTTTACTGCTTGCACTATATTTACAATAGAATTTTTAGTGACTTGTAACGCTCTATTTATATCTCCAATTTCATCTTCTTTTTGCATTTCCTTTGTATTTAATTCTTCATTAAATATTCCCTTTGATAATACTTCTATACTATTTTTTAATGTCTTTAACCTTTTACCCAAGTTCTCTCCAATAATTATAATAATAATTATTAATATTATTGTTCCAATAGTTGCAATAGTAATAAATAGTTTTATTAATGAATTTAATTCTTTATCTACATACTTTGCATCAACTTCTAATACCATTGTCCACCCTTCTGTTAAATTAACAGGAGCATACGCAATATATTTGTCATCTTCTTTTAAAATATTTGACTTTCCCTCTATAACCTTTTTATAAACATTATGTGCTTCATCTGAAATATCATCAGATTTTAAAAGATTTTTCTTATTTTTAACATCATCTATAAACTCAGATGCAATTACCGTTCCTGTTTTATCTAATATGTATGAAGTTCCCATGTTAAAATATCTTAAACTTTCTATGTCTTTAGATAAAAAGCTACTATCAAAAGTACACGTTAATCCTCCAACAACATCACAACCATTAGTTATAGGTACTGCTAAAAATATTATTTGTTCATCAGTTCCTTTTACAAATGATGGCGAACTTATATAGATTTCTTTATTACTTACTATGGATTTAAAATATTCTCTATCAGCTATGTTATTTGAATAACCATCTGTTGAAATTAAATTTCCATTTAAATCAACAATTCCTATAGATCTTAAATCTAAATCATTAACATATTTAATTAATGTTTTATTTTTTTCTTCTTGTGATACATTTATATCAGAAATTTTATAATCAGCTGCTATTGCTCTTGCAATACTAATTTTGCTGTTTAGTTTTTGTTCTTCTATTTTTGTAGCATCACTTATCATTTTTTCCATACTATTTTGTTTAATATTCACTAAATTTTCTTTTACTATAATAAATGTAGAAAAAAATGCTGCTCCAAATACAACTATGAAACCTAATACTAATTTTTTTAACAAATCATTTTTTATACTTCTATTATTTTTCATATTTATTCCTCCAAATGTTATTTATACCAATACAACCTTACAATTTTAACACTTTTAAAATAGCTAGTCAAATATTTTCAAATAATAAAATCGCATATAGAAAACGTTTTTTGATTAATTTAAGAATAAAATCTTTAGAATAATTATTAATTTCATAAAAAATAAACGCAATAAAAAAACTACTCAACAATAATTGTTGAGTAGTTCAAATATCTAATAAAAAAATAATTATTTTTTATTTTAGTTCTTAAATGAATGTATAGGCGCCGGAATTCTTCCACCTCTTTGGGCAAATAATTCTGATGAATTTTCATTCACTTTCATTACAGGTGCTCTACCTAAAAGGCCACCAAATTCAACCATATCTCCAACGCTACATCCTGGTGCTGGTATTATTCTAACTGCTGTTGTTTTATTATTTATAACACCAATTGCAGCCTCATCAGCAATCATTGCAGATATTGTAGATGCTGGTGTATTACCTGGAATTGCAATCATATCAAGTCCTACTGAACATACACAAGTCATTCCTTCTAATTTTTCCAAGTTTAATGATCCCTTAATTACAGCTTCAATCATTCCTGCATCTTCAGATACAGGGATAAATGCACCACTTAATCCGCCTACATGGCTACATGCCATAACCCCGCCTTTTTTAACGGCATCATTAAGCATTGCAAGAGCAGCTATCGTTCCATGTGTTCCTACTGTTTCAAGTCCTATTTCTTCCAATATTTCTGCTACTGAATCACCAACTGCTGGGGTTGGTGCTAAAGATAAATCAACTATTCCAAAAGGAACATCTAATCTTCTTGAAGCTTCATTAGCAACTAATTCGCCCATTCTCGTAACTTTGAAAGCAGTTTTCTTTATTGTTTCTGCAACAACATCAAAAGATTGTCCTCTGACTTTTTCTAAAGCTCTTTTAACAACTCCTGGTCCACTTACTCCAACATTTATTATTTTTTCTGCTTCTCCCACTCCATGAAATGCTCCAGCCATAAATGGATTGTCTTCTACTGCATTAGCAAATACAACTAACTTTGCACATCCAAATCCTTTTTTATCTTTCGTAAGCTCTGCTGTTTTCTTTATAATTTCTCCCATATCTCTAACAGCATTCATATTTATTCCTGATTTTGTACATCCAACATTTACAGAGGCACAAACTTTTTGTGTAGTTGCTAATGCTTCTGGAATAGAACTTATTAATATCTTATCTCCCTTAGTACATCCCTTTTGTACTAAAGCTGAAAATCCACCTAAGAAATCTATTCCTAAAGTTTCAGCCGCTTTATCTAAAGTTTGAGCAAATTTCACATAACTTTCTTCATTAGTAGCTCCTGCAATTATAGATATAGGCGTTACTGAAACTCTTTTATTTACTATTGGAATTCCAAATTCAGATTCTATTTGTCTTCCCACTTCTACTAAATGTTCTGCAGATTTTGTAATCTTATCATATATCTTTATTCTAGCTTTTTCTCCATCCGGATCTATACAATCTAATAATGAAACCCCCATTGTTATAGTTCTTATATCTAACTTTTCCTCTTCAATCATCTTTATTGTCTCAAGTATTTTATTAGTATTCATAAGTTTCCCCCCAATTATAGTGAATGCATAGACTTAAAAATTTCTTCTCTTTGAATCTTAACTTCAACACCAAGTTCTATACCTTTAGCATTTAATGCTTTGTGTACGTCTTCAAATTGTGTATTCATATTTTTACAATCTAATGCCATCATCATAGTAAAAAATCCTTGCATTATTGTTTGGTTAACATCTAATATGTTAATATTAAATTCCTGTAGTTTGTTGCTAACCCCTGCAATAATACCAACTTTATCTTCCCCAATTACTGTTAATATTGCTTTCATGCTTATCTTCTCCATTTCATAAATTAATTTTTATTGAATAAATATATATTTACAAATATTTTAAAATAATACTTTAATTCTATATTTTCTTTTATAATTTGTCAATTTTAATATATTTATTAATTTATACCATATTAATCCTATTTATTAATGCATTTTTAATAAATTATTCGTCTTTAGGTTCTTCATTTTCTTTTTCTTTTATACCTTTAGAATATTTTCTACCAAATTTTTTAAACTTTGAAATTAAAATCGAATCTCCTTTTTCCATTGATTTATTTTTTAAAAAGTACATTATTATAGATACGATAATAAATATTAAAAATAATGTTACAATTCCTAATAAACCTTTTACCCTAGAATCTAATGAATTTATTTTTTGATAAATTGGCTTAGACACCTCTTTTTTCATTTTATATGTTTTTATATTTCCATATTGATCTATTACAGCACAATCACCACTAAGTTCATATATTTTTTTTGATGAACTTAAATACTCTAATGAATTTCTTAATATCTCCTCATTTGGTGATGTGATTACAAGCATTGCTTTTTGAAGGTTGTATGGAGATATATCAAGTTGAAAAGTAGAAATTTCACTTGAAAATGGTTCTGTTAAAAATAACTTTTCATTTGATAAAAATTTTGAATATGTTTCATCATACTTAAACCAAAGATTATTATTTAATTTTTTAATAAGCTTATTATTTGCTGGAGTTCCATATACAACTATATTACTATCTTTTTCCTCCCCATTTATTCTTGAACTTCTAATTGTTTTTAAACTTCCAGTATTGTAATATAAATCTTTACCTAAATAAGTAAAAACTCTTCCTATATAAGTTAAATCTTGTGATGTCAAATTATCAGGCAAAACTACTAATGTATCATTATAAGTTCTATCTTTAATAAAAGGTGATCCATATGTGGAAAAGTAGTAATTATCTATATCAGCTAATCCAGTATATATATACGAGTCTCCACGCACTAAAGCCCAGGGCATTTCTTCTTGTCTTTTTTCGCAGTATGAATTTTCCATTTCTAAATCAAAAGCTATAGTAAGTTCCATGTAACTACTTAATTTAACATCATCTGGTATTATTAATTCCAATTCGTCACCATTTGCTTTACCTTTTTCTAATTTTTTGCTTCCAATGGGAGTATTGTTCATGTATATAGTTACTAAACTTCTATTGAAATCTAAGTTTTCAGAATATCTCATAAATAATTTTATTTTATCACCAGAGCTTAACACTCTATTTTTAGGTAAACTATAATTTAAAGTAGTACTTCTTCTAAATTGACCTTTTAAATGAATTTCATTACTTCCAATATCCTTAAAAGTTATTCTTCCATTCTCCTCTTTGCTTTTCATTTCTTCTTTTAAGTTTTTATCTACTATAAATGTATCATTGTCTAATTGAAAAACAATATCGTTATTCATAAGTGTTTTTACACCTTTTAAAAGACTTTCATTATTGTTACTTAAAATAAGTAACATCTTTCTATTTTCATCATTACTATATGGTGAATTCAACACTTTTATAATACAGTCTTCATTTTCCACATTATTTGATAGACTTATTTCTTTAGGAAGAATATCATAATTTCCAATATAAATTATATTTTGAGATTTTTTCTTAGAAAAGTCATCATATTTTAATATTTCTCCATAATAGTCGCCATTTTGATACATCTTTCCTAAGTAAGAATTTAATAATAGTGCAGCACTTAATTCTCCATCACTATACTCGTTTGGTATTACTATGTTTGTAGATACATATTCTTTATCATCTTCCTTTAAATAAGGATATGGAAAATTGGATATTTTATTGTCAGCTATAACATTATTAAAATTAACTTTTACATTTGAATCACCTTTTAAAGTAATCCAATTTGCAATATTAACATCATCTATACACGGTAAATCTGAAATTCTTGAATATGTTTCAACTTTCAATTCATTACTTCCACTTAAAAGTAAATCTTTTGGGATGTTTAGTTTAATATCTTGAATTTCTGTCTTTTTATCATAATATATTTTTTTAGAATAAAAATTAACATTATTAATAGACAGTACTATGTATGCATCTTTTTTACTATCTACTAATTGATTTATTGAAAATTTTATATGTGCTTCAACAAAGTTAACATTCCACCACTTATTAATATTAAAATACCAACTGTGACTTGAAAATACACCTTTAAAGCTTAAATCATTTCCCATTTTATATGTCCTTGTATTAATTGTATTTTCTACATTTGTAAAATTCTTAATTGGATCTGCATTTACTTTGATGGGCAACATATTTCCTAAAAGTATAATTACAAAAGTAAAAAATAATAAAAATTTTAATTTATGTAAAATTACCTTTACCTTACTCATATATCAGTGCCTCCTCCAAGTTTAAAACCTTTCAGTTTTATACCATTTAGTTTCTCTTTTTAATAATGAATCTTTTATGTAATTACAAAACCCTATTGCTGCTACAACAGCCCATAATTTACAATAAGTAAAATACATTATAGATATAACCATAATATTTTTTATATTTAATTCTCCCTTTTCTGTTGAAATTGCTATCATTATAGAAAGATTAAACACTAAATACGCCATAACCCACAATATTAATCCATATCCAGTAATATTTATTTGAATTATGTCTCCAAAACCTAATAAAAATAACATATCTGAAATAACACTAGCTGATAAAAAGAAAAAATAAATCATCGTGTAATACAATATATCAAATTTAGTTACGCCAAATCCTGGTTTAAATAAGTATTTGAAATTTTTTATAACTACATAAGTGTTCCCTTTAGCCCATCTGCTTCTTTGCTTAAACCACACATTTAATGTTTGAGGCTCTTGTTCATATGTTACAGCAAGAGGCATAAATTTTATTTTGTATCCCATCATATAAATTCTAAAACTCACTTCTGTATCTTCTGTTATAGCTTTTGTATCCCATCCATTCATTTCTTCCATAATACTTCTTCTCACTACAAAGTTGGTACCTGGAATAGTACAAAGTTTAAACATTTCCCATCGTCCTGCTTGAGCCATCCATTGATACGTTAATGTTTCTATATTTATAAAATTTGTTAATAAGTTTTTATCTTTATTTCTACATCTAAATTTTCCAATAACTGCACCTAATTTATCATCCTCTAACAATGTTTGAACTAAATATTTTAATGCTTTAGAATCCGGAGTATTGTCAGCATCATAAACAGCTAAAATTTCTCCCTTGCTTTTTTCAAGCCCTATATTAAGTGCATTGGATTTTCCCTTTCCACCAGTTATATTATCAGTGTTTATTATTATTAAATTCCTATCTAAAACATTTTCTTTAACCTTTTGTAGTATTTCTGTTGAATTATCACTTGAATTATCGTTTATTATTATAATTTCATATCTATCATGAGGATAATCTAATTCTAGTAATGATTCTACTGTTTTTTTTATAACAATAGCTTCATTATGTGCTGGAACCATAACTGATACAAAAGGGTAGTACTTTAATTTCTCTTTCATTTTTTTATTTTGTACTTTAGAATAGTATATATATCCAAATACAACTAAAATAATATTAACAAATATTATTATCCAAATTATTCCCAGGGAATATAATGCCATGTAGTCAAATACATTCATAACATTTTCTCCTATTTTAAAAATTTTCTTTTATCAATATTAAAACTTATCAAAACAATTATTATAAAAAGAATTACAACTACGGTACTAATAATCACAAGTATTTTATTTGTTTTATCCAAACTTATATTAACGTCCTTATGCCTCTGATTTTCATATCCATTTACTGCTGCTTTATATTTTTCACTATCAACAAACTGTAACTGTGTAACATTCTTATCATTTAAAAATATTCCATTTTTATTACTCTTTACATTTAAATTATCAATAGTAATACTGCTACTTATATCATGAGTATCTTTAAAATATATATCTTTATCTAATAATTCTTTAACCTTATTCTTAAATTCATTAATAGATAATTTACTGCTTATATTTACAGCTATATTATTATGTAAATTACTTCCATTACCCAAGTTAACTTTTTCAATTATATTCTTATAAGATGGTATATTATATTTATCAAACTCTAAAATTCCTATATCTATATTAGAATCTATAAAGATAGTGTCCGTCTTTTTAAGCAATTCCTTTAAATCATCTCTATAGAGCCAATAATCACTTATACTTATAGCAGTTGGATAGATCCAGTAATTAATATAATTTTTAAATCCTAAATCAACTTTTTCTTCTATATCTTTTCCTTGAACATTTAAACTTACTAATGGTGGAATAACTAATACTATTTCTCCACCATTAGCTTGTGCATATCTTAATACTTCAGCAAATCTATTCATAGCAGGTAAATTTTCATTTTTGAATACAGGAAGTACTTCAATAAAAAAACGTATTCCCATTTCTTTTAAATAATCTATTTCTTCAACTAAAATATTAAGATTATTAAACGGAGTTACTTCATCTAAATAAAAGTATATATTTTCTTTATATTTTTTATTGAAATTTTTATAGATTAAATCATATATTTTAGTATAGCTATATTTATCAAAATTTAAATCTTCTAAATATATTGCTTCATTTATATTTAAAAAATCAGTATATGATTTTTTCCCAATCCAAAATATTTTATTATTATATCTAATTAGATTTTGTTTTAAGGTCTCACTTACGGTATTTTCACTTAAATTTAGTATAAACACAGCTTTATACTGTGATAAGTCTTCTCCCTCATAAGCTGAAAATCTTATTATTTCAATATCATCAGCAAATTCTAAACATATTCTATTTAAATAATTTAAAATATTTCTTTTTTCTCCATATTCTTTATAGGTATCATATAAGACTAACACTTTTCCTATAGGCTCAACACTATATACATTTTTAATTAAACATAAACTATTTATAAGTATAAAAATTAATACTAATATAATTAATTTCTTAACTTTAAATAGTTTATTCTTGAATGTCATATTCAATTTCCTTTTCAGCTTTTATTAAGAATTCCATAGAATCCTTTATTGATTTATCAAATGTACATGATCCCATTTGAATATCTAACTTTACATTTTTATATAATGAATATTGTATGAAATCGGCATTATTTATATTTTCTCTAAACCTCTTCTTTACAACCTTAGCACCATCTTCATTAGTAATTGTTATAAATGCTAGTGTCCTTTCATTTAATATGTACTTTACATCTTCTTCTCTTAAGGCTTTTTTTAATATGTTACATGTTTGAACCAATAATTCTAAATACTTTTTTCTTCCAAGAATTCTTTTTAATTTATCTGCGAATTTAACTTTTACCATTATTAAAGTTAGTGGTAACTTATGTCTCTTGCTTATATTCATATATATTGGTAATTCCATCATAATTGCTTTATCATTTCTTATTCCTGTAGATTCATCAATCATTATAAGTCTCGAATTCTCTTCTTCCAAAGATATCACTTTTTCTTGCAGCGATACTATATTCTTTGACATAAATGAAACTATTAAAGCAGTAATAGGTATTGTTACAATCCAATAATATGTATTAAATTCAACAGTAATATTACCAGTAAGATTCAAGTATAATTTTACACTCATATAAATAAAATCAACTATCAAAGTAACAATTAATGAAAATGTTACATTAGTATAGTAGCTTATAACTGCAATGATCATTATAAGTGTCAGCATAAAGTAATTTTCAAAAGATTGTTGAAAGTTAAAAATATTAAAGCTAATAGATATAATAAAAAAATAAGTTATTAAAAATGTTATTAAAATATCTACCTTTTTTCTAATGTTTATCTCATTCATAATTTAAAACCACCCTGCGATTTTATTGTTTTATTTTCAAAAATTAAACTAAGTATATATATAAATATCAAATCAAATGTCATGTTATACATAAATACATGTTTTGATAAATCTGCATCTCCAGCCCCTATTACAGAAATGATAATTTGTGATATTCCAACTAAAAATACATAAAAATATGTAATTTCTTTAAGCTGAATTTTTTTATTATTATCCTTTATAGCCCTTAAAAATCTATCTATAGATAAATACAAATAAATAGCTATTGTAGATACAGTAAATAGCATATTCTTTGGTATAAATTTTTCTTTAAGTGTACTCCATGTTGCAAAGAAATATGATTTAGCTCCAAAATCTTTGTGCTCACTTTGTTCATAATTTCCAATTACTTTTGGTCTGATTGAATATCCATTGTTGAAACTTATTTTTAATACCTTAATAAATGCCTTAGGATATGTTATATAATACTCTAAAATTTTTCCTAATGAGAATTTTTTATAATAGTCATCTATTAATTCTTCTTCATATGGATCTAATAATTTAATTTCTTCAAAAAAATCTGTTTCTTGCAACAAAGAATATTGTGTACTTATATTAAAATCTTCTAATATACTATCTGGATCATCTTCATTCAATAAAATACCTCTGTTCATAGAATGATATATATTTATGTATTTAAAATCTCCTGTGATTGACTTATAAAATATCCCCGAACTTATTATAAATATTACTGCAAAAATCCATGTTAATACTTTAACTGATTTTTTATTTTTCATATAAATTCCTATTATTATAAAGACAAATGATATAAGAATACCTACTGGTGCTAATTGTTGTTTAGCTCCGAAAAACAAAAATGAGCTTATTCCAAAAGCTGATAAGTTATACCACATAAACTTATCAAATTCTATCATATAAATTAGTAAGCCTATACTCATTAAAAAGCAACATATATTAACACTTTCTCCATAAAAAGAATTATAATATGCTAAATATCCTGTATCACAAAATATTAAAATAGTTATTAAAGTTATTATTAATTTATATTTATTATTATTTATATTATTCACTAATGATTTTACTAATAAGTAAATACCTATAGATTCAATTATCAAAAACATAATAGACATAAATCTTATATCTAAAACATAGTCTTTTGTAAAAAGGCTATCTAAAACAATTGCACTCTTTATAAATATTGATTGAGTTGATATTAGAAGATTAGCATAATCATTATTATATTTATAAATTCCATAATCTTTTATAAAATATCCTAAAAATATTTCATTATAATTTTTATTTAAATGATATGCACCACTTTTATTCATCACTCTGTAAAAATCTCCATTATCAGCCATTCCTATAATAGGCGGTATAAATAATGTTAAAATTCCTATAATTAATACTAAGAAAAATGCGAGCAGTGAATAATTAATCTTATTTATTTTTAAAAGTTTATTATCTTTATACTTAGATGCATCTATCTTTCTTATATTATTCACCTTCTTTTAATATCTAATGTAGTCGTCACTATACTAAATTATTTTTACAGCATGATTATTAATTTGATATATAGTAATTGCATTATTTAAATATACAATTAAAGCATATATCTATATTTTGAAAGTTTAACAAGACTTTTATGTATTTATAGTAAAAATAAAAGAAATAAGTCATCAAAATTAATTGCGACCTATTTCTTTTAATTTTTATTCAATATTATAAATTTATAAAGCTTCATTTACTACATTTTCTATATATTTAGAAAATAACTCCCTATTTGATATTATTGCTTTTTCATTAGAAAGCTTTAACTTTCTAAATCCAAGTTCAATATTTCTTAAGAGCATCTCCATATTTCCACTATGGTTTTCTTGCAAATCATCAAAGTTATCTATCATATAATCTATTGTCTCTAACATATCCCTTACAGAATATTTTTCTGAATAAATTTTCCCTTTTAATTCTATAAAGTACTCTTCTTTAAAATCGCTTAAATTTTCTAATAAATAATCTTTATTTTCCTTTTGCCATACTTCATAATCTTTAATGTACACATCTTCCTTTAGTATGCTTCTTGGTATACTAATAAGTTTTTTAAATTCTGCTTGATTCATATCCCAAATAGTATTTCTAACTTCGCTAATTACCCATCTTATAGTAGATAAATCATAGTCACTTTTTGTAAATTTATCTCCTATCTTATTAAACCTTTTTTTTGTTGATATATGCATAATACCACCTCATAATTTTATTGATTCATTATTTATGATATTCATAAATACTTACATATGATAATAAATTTAATGCTATAACTTACTTGAAAATAGAACAACCCATTATTTTTTCAAATATTAATGTAATTATAAGTAAAATTTTATATAAAAAATATTTAGGCATTTTATATTCTTCTTGATTTAACATATAGATTATATCTAATATTAAAGAGAAAAAAATAATTATTAGCAAAGATAGATATATAATTTTATTCATTTTACTTTTCCTAAAATAATATTCTTTAATATAATATATGCAATTTTTCATTATAAAATAATTAAATTTACAAATAAAAAATAAAAAAGACATAAAAAAAAGATTTATTTTTCATTTTTCATGCCTTTTATTAACTCATTTTATTTAAATGTCTTGTACCAAAATTATTTTTTTATATTTATGTTGTACTAATTTAAATATAGGTAATCCGACTAAAGTTACAACAACAAACTCTCCAATTGCTACTTCTCCTATAGATAATATAAGTGGAATTTGAAGCAAATAATTAAGCATCCATCCTATAATTAAAGCGTTAAATATTGTTGGCCATAATGATGCTATAAATAATGCTTTTTTATTATTTTTAATATATTTCGCTGTGGATGATATGGCTGTAACACTAATCAATGTAGCTAATGTTCCTAAAAATATATCTAACGTGCCATTAGGTCCAAGCATATTTGCTATAAAACATCCTAATGTAAGTCCCCCAATATAAAATGGGTCTACAAAAGCTAATAATACCATTATTTCTGAAATCCTAAATTGAATATTTCCATAACTTATAGGTGCTAATATAAGTGTTAATACTGCATAAATAGCAGCTATAAGTGCTGTTCTAACTAATCGTTTTGTTGTTTTACTACTTTTCATTAAATATCCTCCTAAAAAATTAGTTTAACAACCTCCTAAACTTTCCACTAAGTCTTATTTTATAATTGTATAAAGAATAAAAAAATCGTAGGACATTAAATCCTACGATAAAAATTCAATAATCTAATAAACCTTTATAAATATATAAAAGTTTATTATTACTAAAAGTTAACCGTAGTTTTATTTAAAGTCAGGAGGCTTTCGAACTGACTATATTAAATTATAACAAAATTTTAGAATTATTACAATGTGAAATTATTTGTTATATCCACTCTTATTATTTGTATGCCATACCCAAGCATCTTCTATAATCTTAGTTATATTAGTTCTACTTGGATTCCATCCTAATATTTCTCTTGCTTTATCTGAAGAAGCAACTAACTTACTTGGATCTCCTGCTCTTCTTGCTCCTATTTGTGCTGGAATAGGGTGTTTTGTAACTTTTCTTGCAGATTCAATTATTTCCTTAACAGAAAATCCTTGACTACTTCCAAGATTAAATATGTTACTGTCTCCTCCATTTAATAAATATTTCATTGCTAAAATATGTGCTTCTATTAAATCTTCAACATGAATATAATCTCTTACACAAGTACCATCTTCAGTATCATAATCTTCACCATATATTGTTATAAACTCTCTTTTTCCAAGAGCTACTTGAAGTACTATTGGAATCAGATGTGTTTCTGGATTATGATCTTCTCCAATAACGCCACCTTCTCTTGCTCCAGCAACATTAAAA
The DNA here is from genome assembly GCF_023845855.1 of Clostridium sp. ZBS2. Lineage (NCBI taxonomy): Bacteria > Bacillati > Bacillota > Clostridia > Eubacteriales > Clostridiaceae > Clostridium > Clostridium sp. ZBS2. Next base: position 173,082 of record NZ_JAMQIF010000008.1, on the reverse strand, counting down.
TAACGAAGTGATACATATTTTATTCCATAAGCCTTATCACACCATTTCATTATTTTTTCCATGGTAAGTTTTGTTTCACCATATGGATTTGTAGGACAAGTTTCCATTTCTTCCGTTATTGGAATTTGCTTTGGTTCACCATAAGTAGCTGCTGTTGAAGAAAATACTATGTTCTTAACATTGAATTCATTCATAACTTCTAGTAAAACTTGTGTTCCTTGAACATTATTGTTGAAGTATTTGAGAGGATTAACCATAGATTCCCCTACCAAAGAATTTGCTGCAAAATGAATTACTGCTTCAAAAGATTCTTTTTCAAAAACCCCTCTTAAAAATTCCTTGTCCCTTATATCACCTTTATAAAATTTAGCTTTTTTATTCATTGCATCTTCATGTCCAGTTAGTAAATTATCTACAACTACAACATCATAATCACTATCTATTAATTGGCTTACTGCATGAGAACCAATATACCCTGCTCCACCTAAAACTAAAATACTCATTTTCAACCTCACTCCTATAAATTTCCAAATACTAATTTGACTATGTTTTATCAAAATGTTGATATATTTAAAACAAAACCTTTTATGTAAATTATACATTGCTACTTAATTTATATATAATATGTTAATCTACAATTTATATTATATTCCTTTTTAATTACAAAATCACCACATAAAACATAAGATTTTATTAAGTATTTTATAACTTTTCAACTTCTTCTTGAATTTTTTGCATTTTTAAATCTGTAGCTGAAATTATATCAGCACATTCTTTTAAGTCTGCTCTTATGTGTTTTGGAGTATCTTCTCCTTTTTTATAATAAAGTTTATGTTCTAAGCTTGCCCAAAAATCCATGGCAATAGTTCTTATTTGGACTTCAACCTTTACATTTTCTATATGATCTGAAAAATAAATTGGAACTTCTAATACCATATGTAAACTTCTGTATCCATTTTCCTTAGGATTTTTTATATAATCTTTTTCTTCTACTAGTCTTATATCATTTTGACTTCTTAACATGTTAGCAATTTCATATATGTCGCTTACAAAGGAACATACAACCCTTACTCCAGCTATGTCATTTAAATTTTCTCTTGCAGATTTAATACTCACATCAAATCCTCTACGCTTAAGCTTTTCTAATATGCTTCTAGGTGATTTAACTCTAGATTTCATATATTCTATAGGATTTCTTTTTCTTCTTATTTTAAATTCAAAATCTAAAATATCTAATTTAGTTTTAATTTCTTTTATAGCAGAACTATATATCATTAAAATTTCTTGAACTTCATCTAATTTTTCTTCTACATTTTCACTTGATATAGTTAAATTTCCACAATCAAAAAATATTTTATCATTCTCTCTTAAGCTGTTCATGATTATGTCATCCCCCTTTAGTATACTAAATAAACCTCTACAATAAATATGTTAACATATTCATTGTAAAAATCAATCTTTTAAAATTATTATAGCTTTTAAGTAATTAAATTTACATATAATTTAATAAAATAAAGTATATTAATACATACTAATATTATAATTAAAAATTTAATTTTATTCATTAACTTGGAGGTTATATATTTATGAATAATAAATACTTAGATTTATTTGATACATTAGTTAAATCCTATTATAATGGCAATTTTGATGAAACTCTTAATCGCATTATGGTATGTCATGAAGTATCTCCACAAGAAACTTTTGAAATAATAACATCTTTATGTGGAGTAAAGCTTAAATTCGATAATAATTATGTATACAATATAAAAAAAGCAATTACAGAATACACTGTTAATAAAAGAATTGTTGAAAAACTTGAATGTTGTGGTGCAAATTGTACACCTAATAAAGAAAAAAAATATACTTGTGAATTAGCATGTCCTTTTAATGCTATATATTATGATAGTGAAAAAAAATCTACTGCTATAAACAAAGATATGTGTATTAATTGTGGCATTTGTGTTGATTCATGCAAAAACGGAAGGATTCTAGATAAAGTTGAATTTTTACCTATAATGAATTTAATAAAAGAAAATAAAACTGTTATTGCTGCTGTAGCTCCTGCTATCATTGGACAATTTGGAGAAGATGTAACAATAGATCAATTAAGAGAAGCTTTCATCAAAGCAGGCTTTACTGATATGGTTGAAGTTGCATTTGCTGCTGATATATTAACAATAAAAGAAGCTGTTGAATTTAACAAACATGTTAATACACCAGATGATTTAATGATAACTTCTTGTTGCTGTCCAATGTGGGTTGGAATGTTAAAAAAAGTTTATAAAGAGCTTGTTCCTGATTTATCACCATCAGTTTCTCCTATGATAGCAACTGGAAGAATACTAAAAAAATTAAATAAAGACACAAAGGTTGTATTCATTGGCCCCTGTATCGCCAAAAAAGCTGAAGCAAAAGAAAAAGATTTAGCTGGTTCTATTGACTTTGTATTAACATTTCAAGAAGTAGATCAAATTTTTAGAGCTTTAGAGATAAATCCTATGGATTTAAAAGGTATTCCATCTGTTGAATATGCATCAAAAGCTGGTCGTTTGTATGCAAGGACTGGTGGTGTTTCAATTGCTGTTTCTGAAACTATAGAGGAGCTTTATCCTGAAAAATTTAAGCATTTTAAAAGTATTAAGGTTGATGGAATTAAAGATTGTAAGGTCATTCTTGATAAAGCTTTAAGAAATGAAGTAGATGCCAATTTTATAGAAGGTATGGGGTGTCCTGGTGGATGTGTTGGAGGACCTAAAGCTATTGTTCCACCAACTAAATCTAAAGTTGCTGTTGATGAATTAGCTTATGATTCACCTATAAAAGTTCCTGTTCATAGTAAAATTTTAGATGAGGTATTATCAAAAATTGATATAAATTCATTAGAAGATTTTAAAGATCCTAAAAAAATAGAAATATTAGAACGTGATTTTTAAAATTTAATTTTTTTACTTATTATTAAACAATGAATTTTAACTTTTTAATACCTAGAAAATTTAAAATACAATACATTTAAGGCTCTGTTTTAAATATGTGTTGATATATGCAATAGGTGAAGTGGCATGCAATATCAACATGCTACTAAAACAGAGCCTAATTTAATAATTCTTTCTTAAATTAAACTTAATAAACATATTAAATAGTAGCTGGAAAATATATTTAATGATACCATATAATTATAAGGTTGATGAGTAGGTTCAGGATCAAGCGAATATTTATATCCTGTTTCATACTATAGACTATAACTGTATTTTTAATTTTTTTATAATTTAATGGAGGGATATATTAATGAAAAAGAATTATTTTTTTAGTATTTTACTACTCTTTTGTCTTCTTTTTAGTCTTCAATATCCAGCATTTGCAGATGAAAATTATAGTAAATCATTAGAAAATGCTATTACAAAAACAAAAAACATAATAACTATTCCCGATACTTATACTGATTTTACTCATTCTAGTAGAGAACAAAAAACAATTCTTGGACAAGTAAACTTATTTGAACTTAATTGGTCAGAAGTACAAGGAAAATACGGAAATATATCTATATCTATAGATGAAAATGGGAATATATATGATTTTTATAAGTACAGTAATGAAAATACTTCAAAGTTGCTTGCATCTGTCACTAAGAATGAATCAAGACAAGCTTGTGAAGATTTTATAAAAAAAGCGCTTGTAAATCATTATAGCTCTTTAAAAGAAATAAATGTTTACAATGATCCAACAGACAGTGCCTATACATTTAAATATAAATGTTATTTTAATAATATTCCATTAAACTTTTTATATGTAAACATTTCTGTAGATAAATATACTGGTGAAATAATTACTTTTAATACAAATAACTTAAATACAAATTCTCTTTCTTATCCTTCTAATGATAATATAGTTGAAAAATCAAAAGCTAAGAAATCGTATGTTGATAAAATTGGTTTAAAGCTAAATTATTATTCTTATTATGATTATAAAAATGATAAGCTAAATATTTTCCCAGCATACTGCATAAATAGTACTCATAATGTAGCTATAGATGCACATTCTGGAGAAAAGATTTCTATAAATAATGAAAATATATATTTAGGTGAAGATGGATATAAAAATACTAATGAAAGCTTAGATTCCTTAAAGAATTTAACAAAAGAAGAAGATGATGCAATAAAAAATGTCTCTGGACTTATAAACAAAGATACAGCTACCGATATAATTAAAAAATATAGTGATTTAGACTCTTTTGAAGGTAAAATTTCAAATTCTCATATAAACAAAGATTTAATATCAAATAATTATATTTGGACAATTAATTTTGAAAATGCTTCTGCAGAAGTGGATGCTAAGTCAAGTGAACTATTATCTTTTTATCATTATTCAAATATTGATGATAAAAACAATGTAATACCTATTGATGATGCTAAAAATATAGCAAATAAATTTCTAAATGAAGTTTCTCCTAATAAGTTTATAGAAACAAAATTAGAGGTCTTAGATACAAATATAAATGAAAATGATAGCTTTTATAACTTTAAATTTATCCGTCAAGTAAACGGAATTAACTTTGTAAACAACTATCTTATGGTTTCTATTAATAAATTTAGTGGAAAAGTTTGTGAATATAATAGCCAATGGTATGATAATGTTAACTTTCCAGATATAAAATCAGCACTATCATCTGAAGCAATTTTTGATAAAATTGGTGATAAATTTGGATTAGAATATACAATGTCCAATGATAATAATATCTCTTTAATATATAACTTTATAGATTTAGATGAAAATTATCTTGTTAATCCTTTTAATGGGACAAGAATTAAATTTAATGGAGAAGTATATAAAGAAAATGAGCTTCCTAAATATTCTGATATAAATGGGCATTGGTGTGAAAAAATAGTTAAAGAATTATTAGAAAATGGTTATTATTTAAAAAGTGATAACTTTAATCCTGATAATAACATAACTCAAATTAATTTCTTGAAATACCTTTATTCTCAAATTTGGAACTTTAATAATTCTGATGATGATGATAAATTTTATGATATGCTTATAGAAAAAGGAATTTTAAAAACAGAAGAAAAATCACCTGATTCATTGCTTACAAATAAAGATATTAGTAAATTAATAGTTAGATATTTAGGATATGATAAAATTGCTAAAAATGCCTATATATTTAATAATCCTTTCAGTGATTCTATTGAAGATGACATTAAAGGTTATTCCTCAATTTGCCATTCATTAGGAATAATTACAGGTGATGAAAATAATAATTTTAATCCAAACAACAATGTAACAAATGCTGAAGCTGCAAAAATAATATATAACCTATTAACTAAAGCAAACAATAAATAGACATATAAATAAGACTGTGTTTTAAATATGTTTGATATATGCAATAGGTAAAGTGGCATTGCAATTGGACTTTGAGAATTCTTAATGAGTATTGTCACATTTACTGCTTGTCTCAATTTTATATT
>NZ_JAMQIF010000008.1:52690-167610 GCF_023845855.1 Clostridium sp. ZBS2 | reverse complement strand
ATTCCTAAGTTCAATTACTCAGTCCACTTTACTTATGCATATATCAAACATTTTACTAAAACACAGTCTTATTATTTGAACATTCCAAATATAAAAGCTTTTCTTTTATATCTAAACCACCTGAATACCCAACTAGCTTACCATTTTTCCCAATAACTCTATGACATGCTATAAAGATAGGAATTGGATTCTTATTATTAGCAAGACCAACAGCCCTTGATGCCTTAGGATTTCCTATTTTTTCAGCTATATCTCCATAAGTACAAGTTTTTCCGTATGGAATATCTTGCAATTCATTCCATACAGATTTCATAAAATCAGTACCATATGGCTCTAACGGAATTTCAAACTGCTTTCTATTTTTGCAAAAATATTCTTCTAGCTCAGCGAAAGCTTTTTTTATAAGATCAGTTTCAATTAAAATCATATCTTCAGCAACACTATCTCTATTAAAATATAAATTTGTGATAGCGCTTCCATTATCCGCTATTCCTATATTCCCAAGAACTGTTTCATAGAAAAATATATTTTTCACTAAATACAAATCCCCTATCTTTTTTTATATTTAAGTTATATAACTTCTATAACTTTTGATACCCATTTACATAAGTTAGCTGATGCTTTTTGAGCTGTTTCTACTACTCTTTCATGTGAATGTTTAACTTTTTGTATTCCTGTTGCCATATTAGTAATACAAGCTATTCCTAATACATCCATTCCTAAATAGTTAGCAACAATTGTTTCTGGTACCGTTGACATACCTACTGCATCAGCGCCATGTTTTCCTATCATTCTAACTTCAGCAGCTGTTTCATAGTATGGTCCCATAAATCCAGCATAAACACCTTCATCATATTTTATTCCTAACTCATCAGCAACTTTTTTAGCTTTATTCATAAGTTCTATTTTATATGGCTCTGACATATCTGGGAATCTAGTTCCTAATCTTTCATCATTAACTCCAATTAATGGATTTGTTCCAAATAAGTTTATAAAGTCATTTATTATCATTAATGTTCCTGGTTCAAAGTTTGTATTTATTCCACCACAAGCATTTGTTACTATTATTTTTTCTATTCCTAATTGTTTCATTACATATATTGGGTATGTAACTTCTTTCATATTATAGCCTTCATAATAGTGAAATCTTCCTTGCATTAATAATACTTCAACACCATTGATTTTTCCAAAAGCTAATTTTCCTTCATGGCCTTTAACTGTAGAAACTGGGAAATTAGGTATTTCTTCATAAGATATACTTTCTATATCTTCTACAACATTAACTAAATCTCCTAATCCAGATCCAAGTATTACTGCAATTTTAGGGTTTCTTCTTACGTTTTCATTAATGTAATTTACTGATTCCATTATTTTATTGTACATAGCATTTCCTCCATTGTTAAATTTATTATATACTACTATATTAACCGCAAATCTGAATATTGTAAAATACTTATAGCTTTTTTATCTTAATAAATTTCTTTTTACCTATTTTTAGGATATCATTATCATTTATTTTAATATTATCAAAATCTAGTACCTTTTCAGTATTTACTTGCACTCCACCTTGTTCTACTAGTCTTCTAAACTCTTTATTTGAGGGAACAACTCCTTCTTCTACAAAAATCTTACTTATTTCTTTTAACTTAAAAATATCTATAGGTACTTTTATTTCTGGCACTTCACTTGGTAAATTTCCATTTTTAAATACTTGCTCATAGTATTTAATAGCAGACTTTGTTTCTTCTTTTGAATGATATAAGCCTGTAATAATTTTAGCAAGTTCTAATTTTACATCTCTAGGATTTTTTCCATTTTCAATCTCCCTTTTTATTTCATCTATTCTATCTGGATGTTCATCCGTTGCTAATTCAAAGTATTTTATAATAAGACTATCTGGTACTTCCATAATCTTTTTAAACATTACTTCTGCTTTTTCATCTACTCCTATGTAGTTTCCAAGACTTTTACTCATCTTTTCCACTCCATCTAATCCTTCTAAAATCGGCATAAATATTGCTATTTGTTGTTCCATTTCCATGCCTTTTTGTAAAGTTCTTCCCATAAGAATATTAAAAGTTTGATCTGTTCCTCCAAGCTCTATATCAGCTTTTAATACAATTGAATCATATCCTTGCATTAAAGGATAAAAAAATTCATGGATACCAATAGGTGCATTAGTACTATAACGATTTTTAAAATCATCTCTTTCAAGCATCCTTGCAACTGTAGTAGTTGCTGCTAGCTTTAATACTTCCTCAAATGTTAACTTAGATAACCATTCACTATTAAATCTAATTTCTGTCTTTTCCTTATCCAAAACTTTTAGAATTTGTTTTTGATATGTCATTGCATTTTCTAAAACTTGTTCTTGTGTTAATGGCTTTCTTGTTTTTGACTTACCTGTTGGATCTCCAATTTTTCCTGTAAAATCTCCAATTAAAATAACAGCTCTATGTCCTAAATCTTGCAGTTGTTTTATTTTTCTTAAAACAACTGCGTGCCCTAGATGTATGTCTGGTGCACTTGGATCTAAACCTAATTTAATTGTTAAGGGTTTATTTTCCTTTTCAGATTTGATAAGCTTTTCTTTTAATTCTTCTATGCTTATAATATCTGCTGCTCCCTTTGCTATAATTTTAATTTGTTCATCAATTGTCTTTTTCATATATCATAACTCCTTATATTTAAAATTTTTAATATAAGCAAGTTCTATAAGATTTATAAAAGCTAATAAAAATTATTAAGGCTAGTTTTAGTTGTGTATAACTTCTCTCACATTCGCATTTCTAAATATACACGATAAAATATGATAACAAAAAAAACTCTCATCCTTTATTTTATAAAGGACGAGAGTATATCTCGTGTTACCACCTTAATTTATTAATTACTCACATAATTAACCTCTTCAAGTACGCCATATTTTATGGATATACTTTAGCACTATAACGTGTGCAAGGATACGTCTCACCTAATTAGATTTTAAATCTGTTCAGTTTGAAGCTCTAAGATGTATTCAAAATTAGAATTCCAAGTTCCTCTCATCATCCGGCAACTTTCTGTTTGGCTTAACTAATTTCTACTTTTTCTTTTCAAAGCTTTTCTTTAAATCTCATACTCCGAAATATATAAAATATAAATCTTCGTTATGCTATGTATATATTAAATTATTTACAATTATAGATAAATATTTTTTATTTGTCAAGTAATATAAATTCTATTTTTTGTAACCACTTTCAATTTTAAAATAAAGTATTTGTACGAGAATTTACTATATTTTATCAATTTATTCTATTTTTATGTACAAAAAAACCAACACTCATAAAAATTTGAATATAGCAATCCCGTAAAAGGATTAACTTATAATCAACTATTATGGTAGTTGGTAGAAACGTTCAACCTATTATGAACTTATATAAGTTAAAATATTATTTAATTAATGATTGTTTATTATTCAATTAAAATGCAAATTATAAATTTCGCTACCGTATTATTTAAACAATATAATATCATAGTAAAAATATAAAGTCAACATTATATTAACTTTTTTTTAATATATTTAATGTAAATAATTCTTTTTAAAATACACCTATATATAAAGAAAATAGCGAGAAAAACTTACTTTAAATCTAAAATTTTTCTCGCCAAAACTTTATTAATATATAAAATTTCTATTTTAACTTAGAAATTTTTTCATTCTTAATTCTATTAACATTATAATAAACTTTTTCTATATCAATAGTTGTAAATATTCCGTTTTTATATACAACTTTTCCATCTATCATAGATAAACAAATATCACTTGCTTGTGAAGAATAAAATATATTTGCTAAAACATCATGCACTGGTTGCATATGAGGACTATTGAAATCATAAACAACAATATCCGCTCTATTTCCTACTTTAATACAACCACAATCATCTCTTCCTTGTGACATTGCACCATTCAAACATGATATTTTTAGTATTTCTTTTGAACTTAAGAATAATGGATCATTATTAGCACCCTTATGTAATAAAGCTGCAAGATTAACTTCTTCAAGCATATTAAGATTATTATTACTTGCTGCACCATCAGTTCCAATACTCACATTAATTCCATGTTCTAGCATAGTCTTCACTGGCGCTATTCCACTACCAAGTTTTAAATTACTAGTTGGACAATGTGATACTGTAACATTATTTTCTTTAAGAATATTAAAATCATTACCTTCAAGAAAAACACAATGAGCTGCTGTTGTTTTACTATTAAAAGTTCCACATTTACAAAAATATTCAGCTGGAGTTAATCCCCCATGTCTTTCTTTGCAAGCTTGTTGCTCAAGTATTGTTTCTGAAAGATGTATATGCATATTCATTTCTGTAGAATTGCAATACTCAGAAATTTGTTTTACTAACTCTTCTGATGAAGTATATTCAGCGTGTATAGATACATCACCTTTAATAGCTGCATTTTTAGAACTTTTAGCATAATTTCTTATAAATTCTGTTTCTTTATATGAATTATGTTTAAAATAATCATTATTATCATCATTTTTTAAGTATGAACTTGAAATATTTGCTTTTATTCCTGTTTCATCAATAGCTTGTACTAAAGATTCAAGATGAGAATACATATCAGTAAAAGATACTACCCCACTTTTTATCATTTCAGATATTCCAAGTAAAGTACCCCAATAACAGTCTTCATCTGTAAGTAAAGCCTCAAATGGAAAAATTCTTTCAGTTAACCATCTTTGTAAAGGTAAACCTTCGCCATATCCTCTAAGTAACGTCATTGGTACATGGCAATGTGTGTTGAAAAATCCTGGCATTGCAACCTTATTTTTACCATCATACACTTCACCAACATAGTTTTCCTGAATATTTTCTCCAATATATACTATTTTATTATCCTCTACTAAAATATTAGTTCCTTCAATAGTATTAAAATTTTCATCAATCATTGTAATATTTTTAAATAACATAATAAGCATCCCCATTTCTTTTATTTACGGTAGCTAGTATTATAAATTTGCTTATTATAATTTATGATATATTACCAAAAATAATTATAACATTCAACAACTATTTTTATTTAAAAACTTATTTTTTTATATTTCATTATTCATATTTAATAATTTTTTCTATATTATTTTTTCAAATAGATATATTAAACGTTATACATATTTACTAACCGAAAAAAATATTATAAATTTAAAACTAAATGTATAATATAGAAAAATCATATTTAAAATGTTTAAATGAATACACTGTTATCAAATATACAAAACAAAACAAAAAACAACTCGATTATTAAATTAAATAATCAAGTTGTTTTTTCGTTATTCATATATTTTAGTTTTACTAATTTATTTTAGTTTTACTAATAATTCACCTGTTTTTACTTGTTCTCCCTCTTTAGCAAAAACATATTCTACAATTCCATCACAACTAGCAACTATATTTGTTTCCATTTTCATTGCTTCTATCACAACTAAACCTTCGCCTTCTTTAACTTCTTGCCCTTCTTTAACAAGTACATTTATTATATTTCCTGGAATACTTGCACCAATTTCAAGCTTATTTGATGAATCTGCCATTTTAGTTGGATTATCTAAGCTCAATGCACTTGTAGCTCTCTCAGTTCTATCTTTTATTTTTATTTCTCTTCTATTACCATTTATTTCAAAGTCAACAGTTCTATATCCCTCTTTATCTAATTTTCCAATTTCAATTAATTGAACTATCATAGTCTTACCTTCAGCAACTTCAATTTCACTTGTTTCACCTTCAGATAAGCCATGGAAAAATACATCACTTCCCATAAGACTTACATCACCATATTTTAATACTGACTTTATAAAGTCTTCAAATACATCTGGATATAAAGCATAACTTAGTATATCTCTTTTGCATGGTTTAAATTTATATTTTTCTTTTAAGTATTTTTCGATTTTATCAAAATCTTCTGGTGGTAATAGTTCTCCTGGTCTAACTGTAATAGGTTGTTCTCCCTTTAAAACAAGTTTTTGTAATTCTTCAGGAAATCCGCCTTCTGGTTGACCCATCATTCCTTTAAAATATGAAACCACAGAATCTGGGAAAGCCATATTCTTTGCTTTTTCATATATGTTTTCAGGAGTTAAATTGTTTTGTACCATAAATATAGCCATATCACCAACCATTTTTGAAGATGGTGTAACCTTTATTATGTCTCCAAGTAAATCATTTACTTTTTTATACATCTTCTTCACTTCATTAAATCTATGTCCCAGTCCAAAACTTTCAACTTGTGGCTTTAAATTTGAATATTGTCCTCCTGGAATTTCAAATTTATAAATCTCCGCACTACCTGATTTTAAATCAGATTCAAATTGATCATATACAGGTCTTACTGCATCCCAATAATCAGATAATTTTTGAATTCCACGTATATCAATTCCCGTATCTCTTCCAGTATTATTAAGAGCTGCAACTATTGAATTTAAAGCTGGTTGACTTGTAAGTCCTGACATACTATTAAAAGTTGTATCAATAATATCAACTCCAGCATCTGCTGCCATTAATACAGTTGCAACACCATTACCTGTAGTATCATGTGTATGAAGGTGAATTGGAATTGAAACTTCATTTTTTAATGCAGTTATAAGTTTCTTAGCTGCATAAGGTTTAAGCAATGCAGACATATCTTTTATTGCAAGTATATGTGCACCCATTTTTTCAATTTCTTTAGCTTTATCTACATAGTATTTTAGACTATACTTATCTCTATTCTCATCTAAAATATCACCTGTATAACATAGTGCAACTTCTGCTATTTTATTAGCTTTTAGTACTTCTTCTAAAGATACTTCTATTCCTTTTAACCAATTTAGTGAATCAAATATTCTAAATATATCTATTCCACTGTTTGCTGATTCTTTTATAAATTCTCTTATAACATTATCTGGATAGTTTTTATATCCAACCCCATTAGCACCTCTAATAAGCATTTGGAACATAACATTAGGAATTCTTTTTCTTAATGAGTCAAGTCTTCTCCATGGAGATTCTTTTAAAAATCTATATGCAGTATCAAAAGTAGCTCCACCCCACATTTCAAGTGAGAACAAGTCATTTCCATATACAGCTGTTGCCTTAGCTATATTTTTCATATCCTTACTTCTAACACGAGTAGCCATTAATGATTGTTGAGCATCTCTCATTGTAGTGTCCGTAAGCAATAATTTATTTTGATTTTTTATCCATTTGACTACCCCATCAGGACCTTCTGCATCTAATATTTGCTTAGTTCCTGATAAACCATCTAAAGAATTTACTATAGGAATTACAGGAACATCATATTCTTTCTTAATTCCTTTTGTTTCATTTACTAACTTTTCACCAATAAAATTAAGTAATTTATATTCGCTATCGTTTTGTGGTGATATATCAAACAATTGTGGGTTTTCTGATATAAAGTTAGTATCACACTCACCTTTTTTAAATGTTTCATTATTTAATACATTTATTAAAAAGTCTACATTTGTTTTTATGCCTGTAATTGTTGACTCTTTTATTGCACGTATTGATTTTCTAACAGCATCTTCAAAAGTTCTTGAATACGCTGTTGTTTTCACTAATAAACTATCATAATAAGGACTTATGACTGCACCACCAAAGCCATTTCCTCCATCTAGTCTTATACCAAATCCTGAACTAGTTCTATAAACATCTATCTTTCCTGTATCAGGTGCAAAATTATTTGATGGATCTTCAGTAGTTATTCTACATTGAATAGCGTAACCTCTTGGTTTTATATCTTCTTGAGAATATATCCCAATTTCTTTAGAATTTAATGCATAACCTTGCGCTATTAAAATTTGACTTTGAACCAAGTCTATTCCTGTAGTCATTTCTGTTATTGTATGTTCTACTTGAATTCTTGGATTCATTTCTATAAAATAATGATTTCCGTGCATATCTACTAAAAATTCTAAAGTCCCTGCATTTCTATAATCAACAGCTTTAGCTATTTTTAATGCATCAGCACATATTTCTTCTCTTTTTTCTTGAGTTAAAGATAAAGCTGGACTAATTTCAATAACTTTTTGATGTCTTCTTTGAATAGAGCAATCTCTTTCATAAAGATGAACTACATTTCCATATTTATCTCCTAAAATTTGAATTTCTATATGCTTTGGTCCTTCTATGTATTTTTCAATAAACATATCATCTATACCAAATGCCTTTTTAGCTTCATTTTTGGCACTTAAAAATGCATCAACGAGCTCATTTTCATGCCTTACTATTCTCATACCTCTTCCACCGCCACCAGCAGCAGCTTTTATCATAACTGGATAACCGCACATACCAGCAATCTCCATTGCCTCTTTTTCACAATTTATTGGTTTTTCTACTCCTGGTATTACAGGAACTCCAACATTTTTAGCAACTATTTTTGATTTTATCTTGTCGCCTAATTGATCCATCATTTCAGATTTTGGACCTATAAATTCTATCCCTACTTCTTCACATCTTCTTGCAAATTCAGGGTTTTCAGATAAGAATCCATACCCTGGATGTATAGCATCTACATTCTTCTTTAATGCGAGCTTTATAATCTCGTCAATATTTAAGTATGCTTCTACCGGCCCCTTATTTTTGCCTATTTGGTATGCTTCATGCGCTTTAGTTCTGAAAAGAGCACGTTTATCTTCTTCTGAGTATATAGCAACAGTTCTTATTCCAAGTTCATGACATGCTCTAAATATTCTTATTGCAATTTCTCCTCTATTGGCAACTAATACTCTTTTAAATTTCTTCCCCAATTAATACACTCCTTTGTTTCTTCTTATTATTATAATTACAGTACATTTGATTGATTTAATTAATTTAATTGATAATATTATAAAAATTATAGCACATTTGCCTAAAATTATCACTTAATATTCGTTATTATTTTTCTTTTAATTCTATCATTATTAATTTTACTCCAATAAATAATAAAAATCTTAAACACCAACAATTATCAATATTTTTATTTTTAAAATATTGATAATATATTATAAATTTTTATCAATATTTATTCAATCTTACAAATAATTTTTTAGTTATAAAGTTCGTATTATTATGTAAAATCATAATATCTTTAATATTTACATTATAACAATTAATCATCTAATTCTGTTTAATTTGTATTTTTAAGCCTTATTTTTTCATAAATATCATCTATATCTAAAAATCAAAAAACACTTCTTCATCATTTAAATTATTTATAGCATTGTTCTTAAGAAATTCATTACTAAATGCAATTAAACTAGATATTAATACTGTAGACATAATTATACTTATAATTTTTTTAATTATCTATTCTCCTTAAAAATTATATCAATAACATTATTTTCTTTCTATAATAGAAAAATATACTTATTACTAAATTAATATATTGAAAGTATTATTTTGTACTTACTTATAATAATTTTCTAAATACTGATTTAACCCCTAGCATTTTAAATACAAAAATAGCTAAGTGTAACAAAATACTCTCAGCTATTTTTTAACCAGGCTAATATCTATTTCTAAAGTTCCTAAAGTAAATCCCTCTGTCCACTAGGCTTATACTATAATATTAATACTATTTTTAAACATAGCCTTAATTTTAATAAGTAGTATCTAAACCATTATATTTCAACAATATTTTTTAACCATTTCTTTTTTTTATATCTTTTAAAGCTTAAAACAAATTTATAAATTTCTTCTGCTAATACTAGTACATAAACCCAATAAATAGGTAATGATAAAAATATTCCGCCTAAATAAGCTAAAGGAATTCCTATAAGCCATACTCCAGTAGAATCTAAAATAAGTCCTGCTTTAGTATCTCCTCCACTTCTAAGAACTCCAGTAATATTAACTAAATTAAACATTTTAAAAGGTAAATATAATACAAATACTATTAGACATTTGCTTATATCTACTGCTACTGATTCTGTCACCGTAAACAAATGTATTAATGGCCATCTTGTTAAAAAGCATATAATTCCTATAAATAAAGTAGCTATAAATTGCAATATAAGAAGATATTTTGCATGTATATCTGCTTTTTTAAGTTTATTTGCGCCTAATTCATTTCCCAAAATAACAGCTGTTGCTGCACTAATACCTTGGAATATTACTACTGCTATTTGTTCAACTGTTTGAGTTATAGTGATAGCTGCAACTGCTCCATCACCCATTCTTCCATATACAAGTGAATATATAGTTACTCCGAGTCCCCACATAAACTCATTTGCAATAACTGGAGATACTGTAATAAAGAACATTTTTATAAACTCTTTATTAAAATCAACTAATTCCTTTAATCTTGCAGCAGCTGGTCCATTTTTTAAGTAAACCACACTTAATACACTAATACATTCAACTATCCTAGCAATTAAAGTTCCAATAGCAGCGCCTTGCACCCCTAATGCTTGAAAACCAAAGTGTCCAAATATTAATGTATAATTTAAAACTGCATTAATTAAAATTGAAAATAAACTTATTACAACTGGTGCTTTTACTTCATTTACAGCTCTTAATAAAGAAATATAAGCATTAGTAATTGCTGTTAATGGATAACTTAATGCAACAATTGATAAGTACGCAACTCCTATACCTATTGTTGATTCATTTGGTGTAAAAATTCTCATAACTAAATTAGGGCATATTAAACTTGGAATAACGAATATTATTGCTCCAAGTAAACCTATAATTAAAGATATTCCCAGTACTTTTCTTATATTTTTAATATCTTTTTTACCCCAATATTGAGCTGTTAATATTGATGATCCACTTACAATTCCAAATAATAATAATGTAAATACAAAAAAGACTTTGTTAGCAAGTCCTACAGCTGCAATGGTGGTTTCCCCTAATTGCCCTATCATCATAGTATCTATAAGATTTAATGTTGTATTAAGTAAAGCTTGTATAGTTACTGGAATAGCAATGGCTATTGTTTTACGAAGAAATACTTTATCTTCTACTATGTTTATTAACTGTTTTGTTATTGTCACTATTTCTCCCCCCTTTTGTCTATATAAATAACTACAAATATCTAAAAAACTCCATGTACAATACTAACATAAAATATATAAATTTACCAAGTGTTCTATAATAAAGTAAATTATGCTATGTGTTTTAGTTATACAAAAATTAATTAGTAATAAAATTTTCAAAAGAATAAAGTAATAACAAAAACTAGAATTCATAATTAATACTAATCTAACTACGATTCTAGTTTTAGTTATGCATATATAATTTTAAAAGCATTATTTTTTAATTTTTATGATTCCTTTTTCAAGCTTTTCTATTCTAGCTAAAGAATATAAATCATATCCTTTTTCTTCTAAAAGTTTTGGACCTGGTTGGAATGATTTTTCTATTACAATCCCAATTCCAGCAACTTTAGCTCCAGCACCTTCTACTAATCTTGCCGCTCCAAGTGCTGCTTCTCCATTAGCTAAAAAATCATCTATAATTAATATATTATCATCTTCATTTATATACTTCTTTTGAAGTGTAAGTTCATAATCTGTACCTTTTGTAAATGAATGTACTGTTGTTTGATAAACATCACCATTTAATATTTTAGATGCTTGTTTTTTTAATATTACCATTGGTAAATTCATTTGCATAGCTGTCATGACAGTTGGTGCAATTCCTGAACTTTCAATTGTAAATATTTTAGTTACATTATGATCTTTAAAGTAATTTTTAAAATATGTGCCCATTTCATACATTAAATCAGCATCTACTTGATGATTTAAAAATGAATCTACTTTTAACACTTCATTTGAAAGTGCCTGTCCTTCTTCTAATATACGCTTATGTAAATTTTCCATTTTTATTTTACCTCACTTTTTTCATCTTTTAATATTAAGTTTAAAACTAAAGCTACAATAGTTCCAGTTGAAATACCAGATGAGAATATCATTTTTAATCCTTCTGGTAATTGACTTATAAAATCTGGACGGAATGTAATTCCAACTCCAAGACCTATTGATGTTGCTATTATTAATAAATTTCTATTATTTAACTTTACTCTACTTAAAGTCTTAATTCCAGATGCTGCAACAGTACCAAACATAACTATTCCTACACCGCCTAAAACTGGTGATGGTATTATATTTATTAAAGCTGCAAACTTAGGAAAAAAGCCTAATATAATCAATATAATTCCAGCCATCATTGCAACATACTTACTAGCTACTTTGGTTAAAGGAATTAATCCTACATTTTGACTAAAAGAAGTATTAGGAAATGTTCCAACAACTCCTGCTAACATACTTCCAATTCCGTCAGCTAACACACCAGCTCCAACTTTTTTATCGTCCATATCTATTTTAGAAACTTCACCTATTGCTTTTAAGCACCCAACTGTTTCTATTGTAGTAACAAAATATGCAGGAATAAAAGGTATTACTACTTTCCAATCAATAGTTACACCATATGAAAATATTTTAGGAAATGATACGAAATTTGCTTCTTTTACAATGGTAAAATCAATCATTCCAAGTAGTATACATATTATATATCCCATTATCATACCAATTAAAATTGAAGCACTACTAACTAATCCTTTTCCGTATCTATTTAAAAGCAACGTTACAACCATTACTAACATAGCAATTGAAATATTCATTATACTACCATAGCTTGATGAACCTACTCCACCAGCTGCCCAATCCATAGATACTGGAAGTAATGTAAGACCTATTAAACATACAACTGTTCCTGTAACTAATGGTGGAAATAATTTCATTAGTGGTCTAATTATAAAACTTAAAATTATTTCTACAAATGAGCCCAAAATTGTTGCACCTATAATACCTGGAATTCCAAAAACACTTCCAACAGCTATAGATGGTGAAACAAAGGTAAAATCTGTTCCCATTATACATGCTACTCTTGATCCTACAGGCCCAACTCCTCTAGATTGAATAACTGTAGCT
The DNA here is from genome assembly GCF_023845855.1 of Clostridium sp. ZBS2. Taxonomy (NCBI): domain Bacteria; kingdom Bacillati; phylum Bacillota; class Clostridia; order Eubacteriales; family Clostridiaceae; genus Clostridium; species Clostridium sp. ZBS2. The sequence goes on along the minus strand of NZ_JAMQIF010000008.1, from coordinate 154,654 downwards.
ATTCCAGCAGCTAAAATCGTTGCACTCATAAGAGCAGTTGATGTTGCAGTGTCAAATCCTAATGCACTTGAAATAACCAATGGGACAACTATAATTCCTCCAAATGCTGCAAATATATTTTGAAATGCCAATAATATTTGAGTAGTTAAATTAGGTTTGTCATCAATACCATAAAGTAATTGTACATCTTCTTGATTTTTCAACAAATTATCTTGTCTCATTTTAGGCCTTTTCGTTTGCTCTAATTCTAATTGCATGTTATTTATCCCCCTCTTAGTAAAAATAATCATACCTAAAGACGCGTAAATAACTAATATATGCTTAAATAAATCTAACAAAAAAACACCTCAAATTATAAAATTTGAGGTGTTGCATTTCTAGATAATAATTAATCAAGAATTTTAACAATACCTCGTAGTCTGCTAATTTACGGATAGCAGGTAGAAACTTTTCAACCATTATATCGAAAATATACGAGCCTTTCGTATGAATGTTGAAATTATAACATATAAACTTTATTTATTCAAATAAATTATAGTTTATTAAGACGTTCTCAATATAATACAATAGTTTTTAATAAAACTAATCATTTTTTATCAAAAATTCTTGCAATTTGGAAATTCATCGTCTTTAAAATTTTTTGTATAAATTAATATAAAATATGTAATTATTAATATTAATCCAGCTATTATAAAAGGTAACTTACTTCCAACATTAAATATAAATCCTGAAAATAAAGATCCTGCTACCATTCCTAATGCTTTAGACGAATTTTGCATTCCCATTATCATACCATAATTTTTGTTAGCTTCCTTAGATATTATACTTTGTTGTATAGGTATTATTAAAGAAATAAATGATAAAAAAATTATCACAAAAATTATTGCAATAATTAAATTTTCTATTAATGATGCTATTATAAGAGATATTCCTGAAAAAACTACAACTGCTTTAAAGAGATTCTTTTCATTAAATTTTTGTGCTAAATGAGGATTTACAAAAAAATTCATTATAAGACCTATCATTCCTGATACAAACATCACTATACCAATTACACTAGGTGATAACTTTAAAACTGCTTCAACATAATAATTTATTGTTGAATTATAGCTTGTTGTTGAAAAAGAAGTTAATGCAACTGCTATTATCATAATTCCTAGTACAGATTTTAGATTTATTTTAATTTTTTCACCTTCATATATTTTAAGTTTTTTGTTTATAGTCAAAGATGGTGTCCTTATGCTCTCTCCTATAAAAAAATTTATTAACAAGGTTATTATCAAACATACAACAAATTGAAATAAAAATGTTAATTTATATTTATTGCTTCCTATTACACCTCCCATAAGTGATCCCAAAGAACTTCCTACGTAACCAAAAGCTGAATAATATGACAAATATTTTATCCGATTCTTGTTATTGGTTATATCTGTTATATATGCCATTGAAACTGTTATATAACTTGCTGCAAAGGCACCTGCTAATAATCTAAAGATTAATATGAATATTGTATTTTTTGAAAAACCAAAACCAATTTGACTTATTCCATATCCACAAACACCATATATTAAATATCTTTTTCTTCCATTTTCATCGGATAGCTTTCCCCAAACTGGAGATGAAATAAATGTTGCAATAGACATAAAAGCAAAAAATATACCAAACATAAAAGAAGGTAATGATAATTCTGTAATTAACCTTGGAGTAACGGGATGTGCCATATTAAATGCAAACATAACAGTTAGATTTAACACAAGTAAATATCTCTTGGATACTTTTTTCATATTTATTTACACCTAGCTTTCTTTTCCTTATGTACATTTATTTTGTCAATTTTGATTTATTACTATTCCTATTAGTTAAAGTTTAATTATCCTATAACTTGTGAAAAACTTAAATTTAGCAGTATGCTTACAAACAAATGTATATGATTATTGCATTATCTGTGTCTTATTAGGCATTATTTAATATTTTTTGTATTCATATAATATTTACATATTTACTTTTATTTTCCATATAAAGAAAAAAAGAATTGAATTAATTAAAACTATAAATCAATTCAATTCCTTATGCTTTTTAAAATTCTCTATTCCTTAATTTTAAATAATTTCTTTGAAAAAATTATAAAACAAATTATAGTTGATATTGCTGCTAGTATATCTGCAACTGGTTCTGCCATTAGTACCCCTCTTAATTTATCTTCAAAAAACATAGGTAATATAAAAATAAGCGGTATTAATAAAATAACTTTTCTAAGCAGAGCTAATATAAGTGATATTTTAGCTTGACCTAAAGCAAGAAATGTTTGTTGGCACGCTATTTGTGCACCAAAAATTATAATTCCAGCAAAAAATATTCTCATACTCCATGATGTCATTTCTATTAATTTAGGATCACTGTTAAATAACTTTACAAATCCTTGTGGAGATACCATTATAAGCACCCACATAATAACGGTATAAGATAAACAACTTATAAGAAGCAATTTAAATGTTTTTTTAACTCTATTAACATTTTTTGCTCCATAGTTATAACTTATAATTGGTTGAGCACCTTGAGATAGTCCCATAAGTGGTAATAGTATTATTTGCATAATACTACTCATTATAGTCATAGCTCCAACTGCTAAATCCCCACCATAAAGTGAAAGTTGGTTATTTTGAGATATTAAAACTAAACTTTCAGTAGCTTGCATTATAAATGGAGATACTCCAAGGGCCATTATTGATAATACTATTTTTGCATTTGGAATTAAATATTTATTTCTTATCTTAAGTATACTCTTTTTACCAAATAAGAAATACAACACCCATGCTGCTGATACTGTTTGAGATAGTATTGTAGCTAAAGCTGCCCCTTTCACTCCCATATCAAATCCAAAAATTAAAATAGGATCAAGAACTATGTTTATAACAGCTCCTATCATTACAGTAGTCATACCTACTTTAGCAAATCCTTGAGTATTAATAAATGAATTCATTCCAAGAGCTATTTGAACTGCTATAGTTCCTACAAGATATATCCCTAAATAATCATTAGCAAATCCTATTGTAGCTTCACTAGCTCCAAATGCCCAAAGCAATGGTTCTTTGAATATAAAAAATCCTATTGTTAAAGCTATTCCTAATATTATTAAAGTAGAAAAACTATTACTTAATATTTTTTCAGCACCATCATTATCTTTTTCTCCCATTTTAATAGCTGCAATTGGCGCTCCACCCATTCCTATTAATGCACTAAATGCAGATATTATAAGAATTATTGGGAATGCAACTCCGACTCCTGCCATGGCTATGTCTCCATTAGCAATTCTACCTATAAATATTCTATCTACTATGTTATACAAAATATTTACAAGCTGAGCAACAATAGCTGGAAGAGCCAAACTAAAAAGTAATTTTCCTATTGGATCTTTACCTAAGTCTGTAGTTATTTTATCTGTTGTATTTTTATTCATGTTATTCACTCCTATTATCATATAGACTCAAACATTCCCTAACTATGTTTAGCATCTTAATACATAATGTTACTACAATATGTACATAATGTTAAGACACCTTGATACGTAAATTTATATTTCTACAAACTTACTGGTATTGGAATTGCCTAAAAATCATCTATAATATAGTGAAAATATTGTGAAATACATCTTTCAATATTTACTTTCATCATACCTTATTGTCTACAATTTAGCCTTTAAATTAAAATCTATGTTACGAAAATAACTTTGCTCATCTTTGGTACCTAAAAGTTCCCAAAAAATTTTATGCTTTCTCGCTTCATTATTGAATTCAATTTCAATGTTTTTATTTTTCTTTCTCATATCTCTTAACAAAATATTTAAATTATACTTTTTCCAAAACTTATAGTCATAATCAATTTTATCTAATACTCTATCTGAATTAAGAATTTCAATTTCCGGACCGCTAAGATCTCTTTCTATATTTCTTATTGTATTAGAATTCTTCCCTGGATCTAATATAACAAAATATCCATAATCTAAATCACTTCTAATCAATCTTCCATATATCTGTTTCATTTTTATACATAGTTGAGGATAATTAACTTCTTGGTATCTCTTACTTTGATATGTTGTTATAGCTTTTAATATTGGGTAATCTATACTATAATTGGGTAATTTATCTAACATCACACATGTAAGTCCCTCTCCAGCTATGTCTATTCCTTCAAAGAATCCCTTTCCCCCTAATACTATAACACTTCTATTTTTATCATTTAGAGATGAAATAGCTTTTCTATTTACATGAACTTCTATCTTTGTTCCACTAGTTAATAATTGCAATTCATCAAAAACTTCTTGTTTTCTATTGTTACTATTAAATAAAACAAGTATATGTCCATTTAACTTTTTAGCAGTATTAAATATAAAATATGCCATATTCTTAGTGTAATTTGGACTATCATAAGAACCTATATCATTTAAAGCAAATATTTTTGTTCTTTGTTTTAAATTAAATGTGGATGGAATTATAAACTCATCAGAATTTTCTTGACCTAAATGTTTCTTTATCTTTTTAAAAGAATTTTCTATTCTTAAAGTTGCTGATAAGAAAGTTGTACTTTTTACTTCTTTAAGCATATGTTCATTTACTAATTCACCAACGTTTAAAGGTATATTTCTAAATGTAAATCCTTTATATTCCATATCTATTTCTAATTCTTTTGCGTAAAATGTACTTTCTTCTAAAAATTTATCTATTATATTAAAGTTATCTTTTAATTTGCCTACATAATCATTCAAACTTCTAAGCTCTTTATCTCCGTTTGTTTCATCTTCTAATGTGATATTTCTTATATAATCATTTAAAACCTTATATATTCCATATATACTTTCTTTTATATTAGATATTGGTAATCTTAAGTCCTTCATTATATCTTTTAATTCATCTTTAGGTAAAAAGAATTCAGTAGTAAAATTATACTTACCATTCGCTAATTCTATACTTCTAAACTCATTTAACAGTATAATTATATTACTATTAATCTCTTCAACTAAAAATCTCAATTTATTTAAATCTATATTTTCTCTATACCCATATTCTGCATTTAATGTCCTAAGTTGAGTATAAATACTTGGATGTCCTTTTTCTATTTGATTTAATAACTCTATGAATTCATTAGAAATAAACTCTTCACAAAAGAAATCATAGCATTTATCCATTAAATTATGAGCCTCATCAATTATTAAGTGGTTTATCTTTTTCTTTTCAGAATATGGATAACATGATAATAATGAATGATTAATAACAGTTATATTTTCACTAGGAAGTTCATTATACCTATTTTTTAAATAACATGGTTTAATGCATCTATCCAAATCACAAGATTCATTATCACAATTTATTGCTTTTAAATATTTATCAATTTCAAAATGAATATATGCCCAATAGCTTATATTTTCTATATCTCCATGTTTACCACCATCACATAATCTTCTTAAAAACAATTGAGTTAAACTACTTTCTTTGCTTTCATTAAGTGCATCACATTTATTTAATCTATCTATGCAAATATAATTTGCTTTTCCTTTCATAGCTCCATAGTTCAATTTTTTGTCTAATCCAAGTTTTTTAAGTATCATTGGTATATCTTTTTCAATAAGTTGATTTTGAAGTTCTTTGGTATTTGTAGATATAAAATAACTTGCATCTTCTATTTTCTTATTCTTTTTGTTTAAATAAGCTTTAGTTGCTGCTATAAGAAGATATGCAAATGTTTTTCCACTTCCAGTTGGTGCTTCTATAAATATTCTTTTTTCATTTTCTATATTTTCTCTTATCTTATTTGAAAAGTTCTTTTGATCTTCCCTATATTGGTAGCCAAAATCACCGCCATTATTCCATATTTCTTCATTAACTAATAGATCTTCATACTTTTCATAATCTATTGGTAGTCTTTTTAGCTTAACATCTTGCCTTTTATTTTCTTCATAACTTACATAAGGATAATCCTCTATATTAAATAATATTGGCTTCAATAAATATTCTTTCCATTCCCAATGTTTTAAAAATTCATAGTCTTTATCTATAATATTATATAGTGATTTATTTTTCTTTTTACTTTCTTCTCTAATCCACTCTCTACATAAAAGTGAGTTTACCACTTTTAAAGTATCAATTGAATCTTCAAGACCTCTATGAAATTCATCTTTATCTAAAATAGTGATACTCTTTATTAAAGAATCTAAATTATACTCTTTTCTCCAAGGTTCAAGTATTGCTGAAAGTTCCATAGAATCAAATATTTCATTTTTTATCTCAGGAATATGATAAGAGAGAAATTTTCTTTCAAAGCCTCTATTATGGCAGATAAGTGGCAAATCTTCTAAAAAAACTAACAACTCCTTCTTTATATCTTCTAAGTACTTTGAGTTCATCAGCTCTTCCTCTTTTAACCCCTGACAAAGTTTATAAATGCTTACAGGAACATTTCCCTTAGGTCTTATTAGTACCTCATATGTAGTTACACTTGAATTTTTTATTTTAACTGCACCAATTTCGATTATTTCACAGTTGTTTTCGTCTAATCCTGTTGTTTCAATATCTAGATATATAACATTATCTAAAATGCTTTTTAATTGTTCCATAATATACTATTAACTCCTAGTATTTAAATAATTTAAATATGTGTTTTTTAATAAATCTAATAAAATTATATCATAATACAATTCTTCACTAAATCTATTCCTAATCTTAAATATTATTAGCTTTATAAGCTTTAATAATTCTATACTTTTCTTATACAATAAAAAAGTTCCAGACATAATAAATTTATTATATCTGGAACTCTCCAAATAATTTACTAAATCACTTTTTGCATCAAGTATTATAAATAAATATTTATAATTATTATACTTACATATAACTATATTCTTGATATTTAGTGTGATTTAGCTTCATTATTTTTGAAAGGAATTAAGTTTAAAACTTATGTTTGTAATATAGATGTTTTCTTATTACTTTGAACAAGAACACCATTGATTATTTGTAGCAGTTTTTTCATGTTTTTCAAATGGTTCTTTAATATCATAATTTTTAGGTACTGATGACCAGTTATTACAAGTGGCGCTTTTTCCTGATGTATCATTCACTGTTTCTTTAGTCAATGGTGTTTCCTTTTCATGGCATGAACATCCATTACAAGTCTTAAGGTTACTGTTATCATGATGACCACAACTTCCGTTTTCATTACTCATAACAAACACTTCCTTCCTACACATATAGCTTGTGTAAAAATTAAGTTTTTATGCTTTTTTATTCTGGAAATTCACACCATTTACTACTTAATTTTACTTGGTATGTGTATACTTTTCTCCTGTACTATCATTAAATCCTTTAACATGATAATGTTCAGTTAAAGGATTAGACGCTATATTTGACATTTGATTTTCTGTAACCATTCCAAGGTCGTGATATCCTTCCCCATTATAACGATTAACATTTTTTTCTTCTTCACTACAAGATCTTTTAGGTGTATACATCTTAAACACTTCCCTTCTACACTAATATATTGTGTAGAAAAAAAAATTTTATTCACTGCTTGTTCCTAATTCATTTAGTACTTCTAAAAATAAATTATACATTTCTACTTCATCATCTTCTTTGATTAGTACAATAAGTCCATAGAAAGATATCATTAACATATAGCATAGTATTGATATAGTTCCAAGTTTTTTTATATACAGACTAGTATAAGCAAAAACAGCACTTGCCGTTAAGTTAGTTAAAAGAGATGCCTCTATTCCGCAGCCTCCACTTAAATAAGAACCTAGCTTTGTTTTAACATATATCTTTTCCATGCTCATGTTTATATTTTCTGCTTCATACCATTTTTTAACCTTGTCATACATTATATATAAAGTCTTATCTCTATTTTTAGTAAGTTTAAGTAAAATTTTAAAAGTCTTCTTATATTTTTTTGCAATTTTAGGAGTATAAATTTTGTATTCATCAGTATATCTATTTTTCAACTCTTTATTAGTATTAGAATGCAAATATCTTATTTTTATATTGCTCTTATCTTCCAATATACTTTCCTCCAGAATTTTTCAAGAAGATTGTTAAACATTATTCCTAATAATATAAAATATTCTTATATACTTAAAATATTGCAAATGTATTTTTAATTATTATAAGTCTTACTTTATAAATATATTATTTCAGCATGTTTATTATTAAAAATTTAATCTGGTAATCCCACATTTTGCAATCAAATTCTTAAGTTCTTAAATTCTTAAATTCTTAAATTTAAATATTCTTTTATTTTTAGAATTTTCTAAACAAAAAAGAGCCTATTATATTCAACATATAATAGACTATTTTTCATGCTTAAAGTTCTATTTTAAATATGTGTTGATATATACAATAGGTAAAGTGGCATTGTATATATCAACACTCTACTAAAACAGAGCATTTATTTAAAATCTTTTAAAAGTGCAGCAAATGGATTATCATTAAATTCTTCTGCTTCCTTCTTCATTTTTTTCATATAATTATTAACTTCTCTTTTATCTACTTTGCCTTTTTTATCAAATCTCTTTTTGAATTGTGATGCTTTTTCTCTAAAATTACAATTTGTATTTGGACAAACATATATTTGACCTTCACCATGTCCTCTAAGTTCTAATTTCTTCTTACATTCAGGACATCTAGCATTTGTTATTTTAGATACACCTTCTCTGTGACCGCATTCTCTATCTTGGCATACATTCATTACGCCATTTTTGCCCTTAACTTCTAGCATGTATTTTCCACATACAGGACATTTTTTACCAGTCATATTATCGTGAATGTATTTATCATTACTGAATTTAACATCTTGAACTAAAGCTGTTGCATAGTTTCTCATGTTAGAAATAAAATTATGAACATCTTCTTTCCCCTTACTTATATCATCTAGTGTCTTTTCCCACTTAGCTGTAAGAAGAGGTGATTTTAAATCTTTTGGTACTAAATCAATAAGTTGCTTTCCTTTTGATGTTGGATATAAATCTTTACCTCTTTTTTCTATTACGAAAGAATTAAATAACTTTTCTATTATGTCTGCTCTTGTAGCAACAGTACCCAATCCTCCAGTTTGACCTAAAGTCTTTGCTGACTCCTTATCTAGCTGAATATATTTTTGAGGATTTTCCATAGCTGATAAAAGTGTACCTTCATTAAATCTTGCTGGTGGTTTAGTTTGATGATTCTTTATTTCTATAGAATTTATCTTTAACTTATCACCTTTTGATAAATTAGGAAGTACTTGTTCTTTTAATACACCCTCTTCACTTGTTTCTTCAAGATCATCATTTTTATCATAAACCATCTTCCAACCTTTAGATTTTATGACTTTACCTTTAGCTTTAAAACTTTCATTTCCAATCTTAACTTTAATTGAAGTCTGAATATATTCAAAAGGTGGTAATAACACACTTAAAAATCTCTTTATAACTAAATCATAAATATTTTTTTCTTCCTTGCTAAGCATTCCAAGTGATACCTTTTGTTCTGTTGGTATTATAGCGTGGTGATCACTTACCTTTGAATCATCAACAAAGCTTTTACTACCATGTATAGTTCCTTTTAATATTTGATTAGCAGATGATGAATAATTTCCAACAGATATAGCTTTTAATCTTTCTTTAAGCGTTGGAACTATATCTCTTGTTATATATCTTGAATCTGTTCTTGGATAAGTTAATATTTTATAGTTTTCATAAAGTCTTTGCATTATAGATAAAGTTTGTTTAGCTGAATATCCAAATATTCTATTTGCATCTCTTTGAAGTTCAGTTAAATCATATAAAGCAGGTGAATATTGTTTTTTATTGCTTTCGCTTATTTCTGAAACTTCGCCTTCTTTACCCTTTAATCCTGCTATTAATTTCTTTGCTATCTCATTGTCATATATTCTATTATTATTATCATTAGATGACCACTCCATAGCTAAATTATTATTTTTAGCTATTATAGTATAATAATCCTTAGGCTTAAAATTTTTGATGTCCTCTTCTCTTTGAACTATCATAGCAAGTGTTGGTGATTGAACTCTTCCAGCTGATAATTGAGCATTATATTTGCAAGTTAAAGCTCTAGTAACATTAAGTCCTACAATCCAATCTGCTTCTGCTCTTCCTTGGGCTGCTCTATATAAATTTTCATAAGCAGAACCTGGTTTTAAATTTCTAAAACCATCTAAAATTGCTTTATCCGTTTGAGATGAAATCCATAGTCTTTTTATTGGCTTTTTAACTCCAACCTTGTCTATAATCCATCTAGCAACTAATTCTCCTTCTCTTCCTGAATCTGTTGCAATTACTATCTCAGTTATATCATTTCTAAGCATTTGTTTTTTCACTTCATAAAATTGCTTAGAAGTTTTCTTTATAACACATAACTTCATATTTTTAGGAAGCATTGGAAGAGTTTCCATACTCCATTTTTTATATTTATCTCCATATCCTTCTGGATCTAGTAATGTAACTAAATGACCTAATGCCCAAGTTACTACATAATTATTTCCTTCTATATAAGAACCTTTATTTTGATTACATTTTAATACCTTAGCTAAATCTCTTCCTACTGATGGTTTTTCAGCTAATACAAGAATTTTACTCATTATTTTCTTCCTCTCTCAAAAGAACTCTATTAAAATCTAATTTATAATATAAATTTTAATAGAGCTCTATTTTTGTGTTGTATAATTTAATTATATCATAAAGTTATATGTGATATTATGATCTATAAACTTTAGTATATATCTTTCATAATGTTTCTTTATAAAATTTATAAATTATTATTTTATCTTATTCACTATCCAATAGATAATACAGATTTTTATAAACCACGAGCTCATGTGATAATATTCTTACTCACTTAAACCTACTTAAATTTAAAGAATCTTTTGAACTCTTCCGACTACATTATCTTCAAGCATAACTTTAATTCCTCTATGATGATTAGAAGAATTAGTAAGAATTCTCTTAACTATTCCTTCAGTTAACTTTCCTGTACGTTGATCCTCTTTCTTGACAACTAATACCTTAGAACCTATTTTTATATCACATCTATTTGTTCCATTCATAACAGCATTCTCCTCTAAAATTCTTAATGTCTATTGCAAATTCTAACAGTCTTTTACTATCTGCTATCAACTCAATAAACACTTTATTTAATTGTTTATTTATCAATCTATTTTATTTCTCATTATTTTTACACAAGATATTACACTTAACTTGACAATTCATCATATATAAATTTCACGAATAAATATATTACCTCAACTTAATGTTGTGTAAATGTAAATATTGATGTTATTCTTAATAAATCTAATAATATTACTATATTAATAAATATTATTATTCCACAAAAAGTAAATTCCAATTGACTATTAGTTTTTATTTTACCTAATGATATTTTCTTTTTACTTAAGGGATAAAACCAAGGTAATCCCCCAATTGTACAACTATCTAAAATTAAATGAGAAACTATTCCTAAGAATAACCCATTAATAAAAATCAGTTGAAGTGTATCTTTAACTGGATATGTCACTATTAAATATAATATTAAATATAATAACGGTGAATGAAAAAGCTTTCTATGACCTGCTAATTTATTTATAACTCTAGATACCGGCTTTGCTTTGTTTCCAATATAACTACTTTTATGATCAATATCCGGTAAAAGACTTCCTAATATAGAACCGCCAACAAATATAGTTACTGGTAATAATTCAATATTGTGCATTTGTGAAGTTATATAAAAACTCGCTAGAATACCTCCATTTATATGAGTTTTATAATTCATTTTTATTCTCCTAATTTTTCTTTGGTTTCTATTAGTATATTGGCTATTATACTACATATTCGCCATATTTCCAAAAAATTAGATATAAAATTGATATTTATTTGCAAACCAAATTAGAATTTACTAAAAAATACACTAAAAAAGCATCTAAACATATAAATTATTTTAGATGCTTCTTAGCTTAATATTTAATTTTTGAAAATTATAATTGAATAAATTCTAATCAGCTTAAATTTAGTTAAATATTTTTGTTACTATGACCTTATTAATTTTCTATCATTGATAATAAATCTTGAACCGCTTTTTTTACCTTGCTAGGTAATTTGTCTAATGCTTTTTCTCTTTTTCTTTCATCTTGTATTTGAGCAATTCTAAGTACTTCTTGTTGAAGTCCAGGTACTCCCTTAAGATCTCCAACTGTTTTATAAAATCTTTGAGCAAATACTGGATCCTGCATTTTTTGTTGAACTTTCATTATCAGCTGATAACCATTCATTTAAAATCCTCCTACTTAAGTTATCATTTCATACTCTTATAGTATTCAGATTTAATATAAATGGTACGAATATTATAAACTTCTTAAATTTCTGTTAAATTCAAATTTTAATCTCATTTCATCATAATTTTCAAGTATTATATCTAATCTTTTAATAAATTCTTCTTTATCTCTTGGTAATTTTCCAGACATTTGTATAAAATTTGATTCATGTTTTGAACTAAACAATGTATTTTCATTAACATTTAAGTTTTTTATCAAAGTTCTTAATTCTACTAATCTTTCCAATTCTGTTGCTTCTTTGAATTTTCCAAGCAAGCAATCTGAATTTAACTTTGTTCCTGACATTAATATTAAAGATAATGGAAAAATCCCCTTACTATTTACTTTATTTAATAATTTTGCTGTATCAGTAGCATTTCTTATTCCTTTACCTGCTCCAGCAACACCAGTCATAACCATACAATAATATCCTATTCCTGCTTCATCTAATTTTCTTAATTGCTCTAAAGCGTCTTTTGAAGCATTTCCTTTATTAATATTTAAAAGAACCTCATCATTTCCACTTTCTAAACCAATATATAAATCATTGATTCCAAGCTTGCGTAATTCTTTTAATTCATCTATAGTCTTTAATTTAATGCTTTTTATTGAAGCATACATAGCTATTGTCTTACATTTAGGTAAATACTTTCTTATTAAAATAGCTATGTTTTTTAATTCTTCTGTATTTAAAATAAATGGATCTCCGTTTAATAAATAAATTCTTGAATCATCTTTATGTAATCTACTTGCTTCTTTTAAGTCCTCTTCTATTTGATTCAAGTCCTCTTTTTGAAATTTTATATTTTTATACATGTTACAATATGCACAGCTATTATGCGAACATCCTGATGTTACTTGTAATAATAAAGTATTTGATTCTATTGGTGGTCTATAAATAATTTTATCGTAATTCATAAAAAATACCTCTACTATTATAATATTATTCTAATTTACACTAGATAAACATTATTTGTAATCATAATGTTTAATCAATTATTAAACATTTTATCCATAATTTATCTAATTTAAACACTTTGTAACTATTCCGTTTTTAAATAAATTTAAGTCATGGAACAATGGTTAATTTTAATAACAAATGCCATAATGCTCTAGAATTTATTGAAAGCAATATAAAGAATTTTCTTTAACTAATAAGTTAGTTAAATCTTTGCACATATCTTTTAATAAATTATCACTAAATTTATACAGATTTAATTTTTTGTAATATATATGCAAAACCTTGCATGTGTTGTATAATTATGTCGAAAATATAAAAAGGGGGTTCAGAATATAATGAATAATCTTAAGATAAGATTTAAACTAATAATTCTATCATTAATAGCATTAATATTAATTAGTATTATGAGTGGAATCGGATATTATTATATTGCGAAGTCAAATAAAAGCATGGCAGAAATGTATAAACAAAACTTATTAAGTATTGAATGGTTAAATGATAACAGAAATCAAGCTAGAGCTATAGAATCAGATTTATATTACATACTATTAAATATAGAAGACAAAGATACGCAGAACGAAAAATTAAAGGACATTCAAACTAGACAAGAAACTTTTAACACAAATTGGACAAAATTTAAACAAATAGCTAATGAACAATATGCACTAGATAGAATTCCTATTGTTGAAAGTAATCTTAAAAATTTCACAAAAGGAATGAATTCTGCAGTTAAACTAGCAATGGATGGAAAACAGAATGAAGCTCTTGAGGAATTTAAAACTGTTGAAAATAATCAATCTGAATTTCAAACAAACTTAAAAGAAATTGCTATATATAATTCTCAATTAGCAAATAGTCTAAATAATCAAAATAATGAAGATTTTAATCTTTCTAAAAAATTATTTGGAGTAATATTTTTTATTATCGTATGCCTTGGTTATGTAGTAACTTTTACAATTTCAAGATCTATCTCAGTTCCATTAACTACTGCTGTAAATCATTTAAAGCGTGTATCCACAGGGGATTTCACAATTACTCTTCCTGAGAAGTTCATGAGAAGAAAAGATGAAATAGGTGAAATTTCAAATGCAATAACTGGTATGCAAAACTCATTGAAACTTTTGATTGGAAATGTAAAAGGTGAATCTGACAGTATTAAAACTATAGTAAACACTATTTCAGAAAATATAAATAATTTAAATGAAAATATAGAAGATGTATCCTCAACTACAGAAGAATTATCAGCAGGAATGGAAGAAACTGCTGCATCAGCACAAGAAATTAATGCAACAGCAGATGAGATAGAAAAAGCTGTTGACTCTATATCAAAAAAAGCTCAAGAAGGTGCTATAGAAGCTTCTGAAATAAATAAAAGGGCAATAACTACTAAACTCAATGTTAATAATTCACAAGAAAAAAGTATAAATATCTTTTCACAAACTAAATATAAATTACAAACAGCAATAGAAAATTCACAAGTAGTACAACAAATTACTGTATTATCAGAATCAATAATGCAGATATCAACTCAAACAAATCTTTTAGCATTAAACGCTGCAATTGAAGCTGCACGTGCTGGAGAAGCTGGACGTGGTTTTGCAGTGGTTGCAGATGAGATAAGAACACTTGCAGAAGAATGTAAAAATACAGTTATTGAAATACAAAATATAACTCAAAAAGTTGTAGTATCAGTTGATGATTTATCATCTAGTTCTAATGAATTATTAAATTTTGTTTCTGAAGATGTACAAAGTGATTATAATACAATGTTAAATATAGCAGATCAATATAGTACAGATGCAGAATTTGTAAGTAATCTTGTACTAGAATTCAGCTCTACTTCTCAGGAACTTTTAGCTTCACTCCAACAAGTAACAGAAACAATTGGACATGTATCTATGGCTTCAAATGAAGGAGCAGACGGAACTTCAAATATTGCTGAAAAAGTATCAAATATAAATGAAAAATCTAATACAATTATGGAAGAAGTACTGAAATCCAAAGAAAGTGTAGAAGAATTAAATAACCAAATATCTAAATTTAAAATTTAATATAAAAGTTGTTAATGAGATAAAAGTGATATCTAGTATTATAAAAATCTAGATATCACTTTTATAATTGCTAATTTTATTTTTATATAGTTTACACAGAGTTAATATACTTATCAACAAATTTCTTTATAGTATTCCAATATAAATCTGGATTAACTTTATGAGCCTTACAATGCCCTGCTTCTTTTACTATTAATATTTCTTTTTCACATTTCGCTGCATTATATACCTTATCTAGCATAAAATATGGTACAAATTTATCTTCCTCTCCATGAATAAATAATATGGGGGTCTTTGATTTACTAACTTGTTTTATAGCTGAAGCTTCTTTTAAAAAATATCCTGATTTCATTTTAGTAATAACGCTTGCTGCATACATTATTGGAAATTTAGGTAATTTAAACATACTTTTTAATTGATATGAAAATTCATCCCAAGCTGATGTGTAACCACAATCTTCTATGATAGCCTTAACATTACTTGGAAGATTTTCACCTGATGTCATCATAACAGTACTTGCACCCATAGAAATACCATATAATAAAATTTCAGATTCTTTATCTTTATTTACTATATAATTAATCCATTCAATAATATCTTTTCTATCGTGCCATCCCATACCAATATAATTCCCCTCACTTTTACCATGACCTCTCAAATCTGGTATTACTATATTATAACCCATTTCATAAAATGCCTTTGCTCTACTTCCCATTCTCATACCCTCACCAGTATATCCATGAACCATAACAACCCACTTTTGTGAATTATTAGTATACAAGATTTGATATCCATGAAGATTTAAATCATCAAATGACTTTATATATATATCATTATACTTTGATGTATTTAATATCCATTCTCTATCTTCTTCTCTATCCTCTCCGCTAGTTTCATCTTTCTTTACTACTTCACTTCCAAAGTTTTTATTGCTATCAAATACTTTATCTTTTGATATATTGGGATTAAGTGAAAAATTATAAAAATAGTTTCCTGCAAATATAAGTAAAATTATAATTATTAATAATGCAATACATATTGTTAGTATTATCTTATCTTCCATTATTATCTTTATCTCCTATTATTTAATTTATATAAATTATATACACCATACTCTTAAAACAATCATTTATTTCTTACTTTTTCATCATATAGTTATATATTATCATATTTTCAACAGACTGTCTGAAAATAAAGATTATAAAAATCAAAGTCTAATTCCACCTTATACTACAATATCAATGTTCCATTAATATATAATACAAGAAGAAAAGACTATCTCAAATATACAAATATATTTTTTGAGATAGTCTTTTTATATATCAAATTCCTAAATCTACAGACCTATATAAAATTAATATTTTAAATAATACTAACCTTATAAGTTTTAAGCTTTTTTCAAATTAACTACTACCTTAAATAAATCTCCATCAATACTAATAGTAAACTGTCCACCTTGTAATTCAACTAAACTTTTTGCTATTGATAATCCAAGACCTGATCCTTCAGTTGTTCTTGAACTATCACCTCTTTTAAATCTCTCTAGTATTTCTTCTTCAGTAAAATCAACTTGATATTCTGATATATTTTTAAATACTATTGATATATATTCATTCTCTTCAAATACTTCAATATATACTCTAGAGTTCTTCATAGAATACTTAAGTATATTAGATATTAAATTTTGGAATACCCTAAAAGTCTTTTTTCCATCAGCGTATATAGAAAGTTTTCCTTCAGGTATATTCTTTATAAATTGTAAATTAGATTTTTCTATTTCATTTTCAAATTCTCCTATAGTTTGTCTAATAAGGGCTACCGGATCTAAGTTCTCCATATCTAACTCTAAAGTTCCAGATGCTGCTTTTGAAGCTTCAAATAAATCTTCAATTAAAACCTTTAGTCTTAGTGATCTTTCCTTAAGAATTTCTAAATACCTTTTTTTATCTTCTTCTGAAATATTCTCTCTATCTAATAAATCTATATAATTAATTATAGAAGTTAGTGGAGTCTTTAAATCATGGGATACATTAGTAATTAATTCTCCCTTCATTTTTTCACTCTTAACTGCCTTATCTATAGCCTTGTCTAACCCATCTTCTATATTCATAACATTGTTTGCTATATCCTTAAGAATTACTGCTCCTTTTACATCAATTTTATTATTATAATTTCCCTTTAAGATATTATCTGTACCAATTTTTATTCTATTGATATTCCTTGCAACGGAAAGAAAATATATTATTATACA
Source organism: Clostridium sp. ZBS2 (assembly GCF_023845855.1). NCBI lineage: Bacteria > Bacillati > Bacillota > Clostridia > Eubacteriales > Clostridiaceae > Clostridium > Clostridium sp. ZBS2. Next base: position 137,043 of record NZ_JAMQIF010000008.1, on the reverse strand, counting down.
TATGGTAAAAATGATGCTAGGTATTAATCTCATAACCTCATATGGCTCCATGTAAGGCCACCATTCAATATACCCCATCCAATATGCTTGTATAAACACTACGATAACATAAGTAATAAATACTATTATTGAAATTATAAGTCTTGAAGAAGTTGATTTTATTAAAAAGCTTTCTTTTATTAGCTCTTTCATTTTTAAAAGTATTTTATAAAGTAATGATTTTTCATAAATATAATTTTTTATATTTATTTCTTTATTTAATAAATATAGATTTCTTATGTCTGATACCACTAAATATATTGATATAATCTCTACTATAATAAAGGTATATAAATTACCCCAGTATACCATATTGTTCCAATATACTGCATCATATAAAAATCTTAAACATATTATAAGTAATGCAAAAACTAAACACCTTATTTCAATAAATAAATTCTTGTAAAGTCTTATTATAAAATTATTCTTTAATATCAAACATAATTTTTGTTTATACTTCCTTATTAAAAGAATTATTATAAAAACATCTAATAAAGTTAAAATTAGAAAAGCATATCCCTTAAAATTTTCTTTATTTTTTTCATTAATTGCATTGGCTATTTCATCACCACTTTTTAATGGGTTCGATATCCTAACAATAACTTGTTTATTATTATAAAGATTCTGTATTCCATAATAATTATGTGTTCCATTAATGGATTCTTTTAAACTGTTTGAAACATTAATTTCTTCTGGAACTTTATAATTAATATTTAAAAACATAATATAATACTTATAATTGCTTTGAGTTTCATTTATAATATCATTTTTTGATTTACCTTTAATATTTGTTATAGGTTCTTCTTCTTCATTCTTTTCTATATAATATTCTACATTTCTATACTCTGCAAGATATTGATATTTGTCTTCTAAGTAATCTTGTATACTTTTTATACCCTCTTCTCTATATGCTTCATCACCTTGTTTAAGCTTTTCCTCTAATTTATTGCGTCTATCTACCATTTCATTATAATATTCATTGTGTTCTAGAAATTTAAGCTTTTCCTCATCACTTTCAGGTAAATTATTGTTTTCTTCATTATCACTCATAAAATTTTTAATTTCATTTGTAACATCATTCAAACTACCTCTATCAACATTCTCTAAGTATTTTATTTGATTTTGTATAGCTTCTTCTTTTAGACTTCCATCTGATTCATTAACATAATAATTCATGTCCCTTGCTGAGAAACATACATCATTCATAACATCTACTAAAAATTGTTCAACCTTCGTATTATTTTGAGCTCTAATAAATTTATTGGATGAGCTCATAAAAATAGGTAAAATCATAATACATAAGAGTAAAATCAATAAATTAGTATGTCTGATTTTTTTGTTATTTTTCAATTTTGTATCCAATTCCCCACACCACCTTTAAATATCTTGGTTCTTTAGGATTTATTTCTATCTTTTCTCTTATCCTTCTTATATGAACGGTAACTGTATCCACATTGTTAAAGACCGGTTCATTCCAAACTCTTTCATAAATTTCTTCAATGGAAAAAACCCTATTTGGATTATCCATAAGAAGAGTCAAAATCTTAAATTCTAATGGAGTTAATCGTACATTTTCACCATCTACAAATACTTCTTTACTCTCCTTGTTTAGTTCTATCCCTCCTACTGTAATCACATTGTTATTTTCTTTTAAAGGAGAAAACTTAGTATACCTTCTTATTTGAGAGTTAACTCTTGCTATAAGTTCTAGTGGATTAAATGGCTTAGTTATATAATCATCTGCCCCTAAGTTTAAACCTAATATCTTATCAGTATCTTCAGATTTAGCTGAAAGCATTATTATCGGAATCTGTTTTTCTTCTCTTATCTTAATAGTAGTTCTAGTCCCATTCATATTCGGCATCATTATATCTAATATAACAAGATGTATATCTTGCTGATCTATAACTTCTAATGCTTGTATACCATCATAAGCTTTGAAAATTTTATACCCTTCGTTAACTAAATATACCTCTATTGCTTCAGTTATTGCCTTATCATCATCAACAACTAAAATATTGTAATTTTTCATTTGATCCTCCTTAATGATTTAAAATTCATGTTAATTTTACCATATTTTATTAGTTGATAGAAAATCTAATCCCTTTAGGCTTTTAAATATGCCTTATCTTTATAATAAAAGTAAAATATTACAAAACCCTCATTGAAATTCTTAAGAATTTCGAAAGAAAAAACTGACTTAAAATTATATCTAAATAATTTTAAGTCAGTTTATAGGATTTTTAATTAGTTATATATCACTCTAAAATGTTTCATCTGTATGTTTAGGATATTTTTTTACGGTTTCTATTGCTTTAGAAACCTCTATTACTATATCAGTCTCAAATTGCTGATACATCCCACTTATTTTAGCCATTATTTCACCTTTATTTGTTGATACATAATATGGTTTTAAATTATTAAGGGCAAGTGCAAAAATATCTTTTTTGCATTTATCACATTTGCACATATCATTTTCAATTAATAACTTTTCCATACATTCTTTTACCCATATTTCCATATAATTTATTGCTTTTTCCATAATAACCTCACATCTTCCTTATAAATTTATTTTTTCTTTTACAATATCTATAAGGATTTCTTTACTATTTAAGTCTGGATTTATAATTACTAATTCTAATAATTCATTTAACATTTCACCAATGTTCTTTCCTTTTTCAAGACCTAAACTTATCAAATCCTCACCATTTATATTTAAATTCTTTAAGTTAAAACATTCATTATTAAAAATTACATCTTTAAGATTTTCTCTAATATATAACAGCTTTGATAACCTTTCTTCCTTATATGATGGATTTTGAGATAATATTTCAGCTTCTTTTACTTTTAACAAATCTTCAAACAAATCTAAGTTAATTAAATTTAATATTTGTTTTATTTCTAATTTTGTATTTAAAGAATTATTCATATACCTTATCAAAGTTGTAACTTTATTTACTGTATAATTATCATATTTAAATTCTTTTAAAAACTTTTTAACTTGTAAAATAGTATACTCCATATCTTCATTGTTTATTTTAATTAAATTATGAAATAACATAGTTAATTTTAAATATAGTTTTTTTTCTATTGCTTCAGTAGCCATAATTGTATGAGCATATAAATTATCATTATAATATATATTATCAATTTTGAAGTCATAAAACTTAATTATTTCTGGAACAATATACTCAATTAGGCCCGTTTCTCTTAAAACATCAATACCTTTTGTATTACTCAAAAGTATCTTATTAAATTCTTCTCTAATTCTTTCTTTGGATATGTTTTTTATACTATCTCTTAAGTTTTTTATTGAATTTAATGTCTCATTTGAAATACTAAAATTTAATTGTGATGAAAATCTTATAGCTCTTAACATTCTTAACGCGTCTTCAGAAAATCTTTTTTCTGAATTACCTACTGTTTTTATAACTTTTTTCTTTAAATCACCTACTCCTTCAAAATAATCTATTAATCCATCTACTTTATTATATGCCATAGCATTAATTGTGAAATCTCTTCTTGCTAAATCTTCTTTTAAATTTGATACAAAATTTACTTTTTTAGGATGTCTACTATCTTCATATTCTCCATCCATTCTATATGTAGTCACTTCATAACCTTCTGAATTTATAAGTACAGTTACTGTGCCATGTTTAACCCCTGTTAATATAACTTTATCAAACAATTTTATAACTTCTTCGGGTCTTGCTTTAGTTGTTATATCCCAGTCTTTAGGAATATTATTAAGTATACTATCTCGTACACATCCACCAACTATATAAGCTTCATGACCATTTTTCTTTAGAGTTTCAAGAATAAATCTAACATCATCTGGAATATTAATGTTAAAATTCATATTTAAAATCCTTTCTCAAATATCTCGTGTACCATACAACAAGATATTGTATTTTTATTATTATATACTACCATTAAGTCTCAAAATATCAAAATTTATAAAACAAAAACCTTAAGGAAATAAGTTTAATAATTTCCTTAAGGCTTTTCAAATAATTATTAATCATCAGCTACATTTCTATTATTATAAGAATACACATTGTAATCTTTCCATATTTGTTCTAAACTACCAAACGTAGTTGAAATACGATCTTTTTCTCTCATTCCAACTGCAATAACCAATGCATTTATTACAGATAAAGGAGCTACTAATGAATCAACAAATGATGCCATATTACTTTGAGCAATTAAAGCATAATCTGCTTTAGAAGCTAAAGGTGATAATAAACTATCTGTTAATGCTACTACTTTTGCTTTTCTGTCTTGTGCAAAAGCTAATACGTCTATAGTTTTAGCAGCATATCTTGGAAATCCTATTCCAATAACTAAGTCATCTTCGCCTATATTTATCATTTGTTCAAAAATATCTGAAATTCCATAGCTTACAATTCTTACATTTTGAAGAATTACATTTAAATAAAAACCTAAAAATTCTGCCAGTGCAGTTGAACTTCTAAGACCTATGATATATATCCTTTTTGCTTCAAATATACTTTGTACAACATTTTCAAAAACATTTTGGTTTATCTTCTCTAATGTTGCTCTGATATTTTCCATATCAGCTTTAAGTACACCCTTTAATGCATCTCCATCACTATAGTAGTCATTTTGAAGTTCTATTCTTTGAACAGTTGTAAGTTTGTTTTTTATAAGTTCTTGTAATGCTTTTTGTAACTTAGGATATCCTGAGAATCCTAATTCATTTGCAAATCTTACAACAGTTGATTCTGATACCCCAACTGAAGTTCCAAGCCTTGCTGCCGTCATAAATGCAGCTTTATCATAGTTCTTTAATATGTATTCTGCAATTAATTTTTGACCTTTGCTTAATCTTGAAAATTTAATTTGAATGAGTCTCATTAAATCTTTAGTATTTTCATTATTATCATTATTTATATCATTCATGTTTTTTTATCACCCTATCGTTCACAATATTGAATAATATTCATTTAAATTCTATCATCTTACAATCATATATTCAAGGAATATTGAAATATTAAGAATAAAAACTCTTAATTTGCAAGTTATTACTGAAAATCATTCATTTATATCAGCAAATTTATTAAAACAACATGATTTTATAAGTTTCTTATATAATTTAACTCCTCAATAGTTAATTCTCTCCACGCACCTTTTTTTAGATATTTTAATTGTATTTCTCCTATTGACACTCTGTTTAGTGATAATACTTCATGATTTATAGCTGTACACATTTTTCTTATTTGTCTATTTTTCCCTTCATGAATACATACTTCAACTGTAGATTTTCCATTTTCATAACTTAAAACCTCTAGACTCGCTGGTGCTGTTACATAGCCTCCAATATCGATTCCTTTATTAAAAGTATCTATGTCCTTTTTTGACACTTCACCTTTAACTACTGCTATGTATTTCTTATTTAGTTCTTCTCTTGGGTGAATTATTTTATTATATATGTCTCCATCATTTGTTAATAAAATAAGCCCTGAACTATCATAATCTAATCTTCCAATAGGATATATTCTTTCACTCACTTTAACTAAGTCTAAAACTGTTTTACGTCCCTTTTCATCCTTTGCAGAAGTTATATATCCTTCAGGTTTATTAAGAATTATGTAAACTTTATTTTCTTCCTTAGTTATTAAGCTACCTTTGTATTCAACTCTATCTTCTACAGAATTTACTCTAGTTCCAAGTTCTGTTACAACTACTCCATTAACTTTAACTTCTCCATTTAATATTATCTCTTCGCATTTTCTTCTTGAAGCTACGCCACAACTTGCCATATATTTTTGTAATCTTTCTTCCATAATACTAATCAACTCCATAAAATAAACATTTATTTAAGTAACACTTAGTTTTTAATAAATCTATACTAAGTGAAATTATCTTAAATACATATAAATTAATTTTTTATATTGCATTAATAAATATACCATAATTTTTATATTAATTGATATTAAAATTATAATTATAAATAATAAACCTAAGTTTCTTAATACTTTCCTCTCAAGAAGAATAGAAATTAGCATAAGAAACTGGTTTATTATTTTAATAGATTACATGCAAATAGAGGCTATATTGCCTCTATTCACATAATAAAGTGACTTTGCAATCTGCGTCACTGTTATTCTATTTGTCTAAAAATCGGAAATTACCAGCATCCTCCGCCAAAGCCTCCACAGCCTCCGCCAAATCCGCCTCCGCCAAATCCGCCAAATCCAAATAGAATTAATATTATCCAGATCCATCCGAATCCACCGAAGCCTCCGCCGAATCCGCCTCCGCCGCCATTATTGCAGCATGGATTGCAACATGGGTTACAGCATGGATTGCAACATGGGTTACAGCATGGGTTACAGCATGGTTTACAACATGGTTTGCAACAGCATTCGCATTTACAACAATCACAAGATTTCTTTGACATGTTTACCAACTCCTATTCTTTCGTTTAGTATATATTATTCAAACTTTAAATTTTGTGTTCTATTGTTTAAAAATAATTTTTCATACTAGTTACTAGATGTTATTCCTAGAAATCCTATACTTTCCTAGACATTAAAGAAAGAGTCATACCAAATAATTTTGATATGACTCTTCTCTAATAAATTTTATGCTAACTTTTTTGATATTTTTTTAATTATCATATATATTATAATTCCTACTATAGCTGATAAGCCAAAATCTACTCCAAAGCCTATTAAATAATCATTAATAGATATTTTTTCAACTAAATAGTATGAGCTAATAAATTGTTCTTTATAATTTCCTAGTATTAAATCGCTTAAAATTATACCAGATGAAATTGCTATATATACTATCACCAAATTTTTGCTCCATGCAGATCCAAAAAAACCCACATTAGTTTCTAAAGAATTTTTTCTTTGAATATAGTTTAATATAACCAAGGAAACTACTATGATCATTATAAGTATGCATGATGCTATAAATAAATTTCTCATTCTAATTTCATTAGCACATATATATCCATCAAAAAGTCCAGATGAATTAAATCTATTTAACTCTTCAATGGTACGTTCTCTAAAACTCACTCTATTTATCCACATACAATAATAATTATCAAATTTTCTAATAATTGAAAATACAAATGAAAATGGTATTATAATCATAAACATTATGCCAACCATATTATTAGAAAACATAGCTTCTATAGTAAGCATTATTATTATTCCTAGTATTCCAAATAATACAATTCTTATAATTTCAACCATAATTATAGTTGAATATCCATTAATTATTACAAAGCTATCCATATTCCTAATATAGAATGTAGCTGCTATATATAAATATATCAGAATAAAAAATACTAATGTAATCATATAACAAAACAATTCATTAAATTTTATTTGTTTCTTAGTATATGGACCACTTGATAAAAATATCTCAGTATTTCTTTTGTTATTTCCAAAAGTCAAAACATATATTACTAAAAATATTAATCCTAATACAAAATATTGCTCTAATCCTGCCGTTTTAAAACTATTAGAATCCAATTTCTCAACACCATACATTACACTTCTATACACACTACCAATTAAAGAATTAGCATATACCCCCCAAAATAGAATGCCTGCAATTATTGCAAATTTAGCAGAATTAAACCATTGATAAATTAAAGCCTTATTTAAATATCTTTTCATTGTTCTCCTCCTTATCTACTTTGTAAATAAAGATATCTTCTAAGCTTAAATCTATTTCTTCCATAAACAATGGATTAAACTTATTTAAAGCTTTTATAAATTCTTCATCATATTGTTCTGTTATAATTGTAAATACTCGTCCAACTTTAGATATCTTAAATACTCCTTTTAATTCTAAATCCTCTTCATATGTTGGCTTATCAAATGCTACTTGTATTTTCTTTATTTTATTTTTCATATTTTCAATAGAATTTTTATAAGAAACTTTTCCTTCATCCAATATAGCCACTTCATCACATATTCTTTCTAGTTCTCCAAGGTGATGAGAACTTATTATAATAGTAGCATTATTATTAGCAACTTCATCTATAAATATCTTTAAAAGCTTATTTTTCACTATTGGATCAAGTCCAGATGTTGGTTCATCTAAAATCAAATATTTTGCTTTAATTGAAAATGCTAATGCCAAAGATAATCTCATTTTCATTCCCTTTGAAAATTGAAACACAAATTTATTTAATGGCAGTTTAAATATTTCATTTAATTCATTAAATCTATCAATATCAAAATTTTTATATGCATAATTATAGTATCTCAAAACTTCCTTAACTTTAAAATTATAAAAGAAGGTATTTTCATCTGCTACAAATCCAATATTTTCTTTAACCTTTGGATTATTATACACATTTTCATCATTGTATTTAACTTCTCCTTCACTTGTCTTATAAATTCCACTTAAACATCTAAGCAAAGTAGATTTACCTACTCCATTAGGACCAATTATCCCAAATATTTTTCCTTCATTTATATTTAAATTAATATCTTTTAAAATTTCTTTATCATCTATCTTAAAAGATAAATTACTTACCTGAATCACGATCTTTTCCTCCTAATTCATCAAATATTACTTGTACTATATTTAAAAATTTCTCTTTGTCTATTGAAACATAACTTGCCTCTAAAATTAAATTCTTTAATTCTTCTCTAATTTTCTCTAATTTTTTTGAGTCAGTAGTTGATTTTATATTATTAGTTATAAATGTTCCCTTTCCCCTCAATGTTTCTATAATACCCTCTCTCTCTAATTCCCTGTAAGCTTTACTTATAGTATTAGGATTTATAGTTAATATCGATGATAATTCTCTAACTGATGGTAATTTTTCACCTTCATTTAAAGCGCCCTTTAAAATTAATTCCTTAATTCTAAGTTCAACTTGTTCATATATAGGAGTACTGCTCCTTGGATCAACCTTTATCATTATGATTCTCCTTAATTATTTCTCCATTATCATCTATATCCCAAATACTTATATAATCTATTACTTTCCCTTCACCTTCATCTACTAATATCATATCTATCATCTGTTTATTTAAGGAATTTGCCCTTGGGTACTGTGTATCCGCTTTAATCCTAACAACATTAATATTATCTTGTATTTTATAATTAGATAATCTTGATGCAGCATCAATATACTCCTTCTTTATTGAGTTAATCTCTTCTTCATCTAATTCTTGTTTTTCTATGTTACGAATAGTTTCATAATCTATTGCTGATCCTGCAATTCTTTTTCTTAATGAAAGACACTCACTAAATTGCTTGCTAGCCACCCAGTCACTTTTTTCATTAAATACTATAGTTTTATTGTTTTCTAATTGATTTAATATTTCATCTGTGGTATTAAAATGTACTTGCTTTCTGTATATCTTATCACTAGATCCTATGCAAAGTAGTGCTGTCATAACTACAAATCCACCTAAAGCTACTACTATTTTAGATTTTCTCATATACTTACCTCCTTGTATTAAGTGTATTACTTTATATAGTACACTTTTATTATAATAAACTATAACTTATAAAGATATTAGTTATTTCTTAAAAAACTCTTAATATTATGTTCATATCTATTAAGAGTTTTTTTAATTAATAGGTTTTAACTTAATGCGTAATTATGTCATAAAATATTATTAAATTATCAACATTATTTAATAACTACTCATACATATCTTTTTTAACAATTAACTGTATTCCATCTTTATTTTTTATATATTTAAATTCTTTATTTGCACTATGTACAAATTCTTCTATCCACTTACTTCTTAAATGGTAAAAATAATTAACATCTCCATGCTCTTTATTCCAGATAGTCTCATGAACACAAATTTTTATTTTCCATTCAATATTATTTTCATTTGATGAAATAATTTCATTTACTTTATCACTAGGTATTCCATCTAGTATATACTTATATATACCCTTAAATATCTGTGGAGCTGTTTTTAAATCTACATGTTTTTCTAATAGTTCTTCAGCAGCTTTTTTTCCTTGATTTTTATAAAGAATTTCAAGTTTATCTTTTGCGTTACTATTATTATTTATAATTCTTGTAATCCATGCAGCAGTTCTTTCTTCTGCTGAAGTAATCTTTTCTTGTAACCATCTACTGACATCATTTATATCAACCATTTCTTCTAAAGGAAGATTAGGAAGTTTTGGTCCATATTCTTCATTTATTTCTTTAATTAAAAGTTCAATATTTAAGCCCTCATTTTCAGCTAAATTAATTATATCTTCTTCTAAACTTTCAAACCATAAAATTTTATTAAATAACACATAATGTGCTTCTTCAATGTACAAACTCATAAAATTCCTCCTAAGATATATAACTTAATATAAAGTATACTATCTTTTATTAATTCATTATAAATAAATAAAAAAGACTTTATAAATCTTTTCATTCTTTTAACAAATACTATACTTTTATTATTCACTTTTATTAATAGAATTATAATGCAAATTAGCTATTTAAATTACACTTATTTAAGAATTAAAATTTTCTTTATAGAACTACTAAATTTATAAGTTTTAATTAATTAAAAATGTATTATGTAAATACAAATAAATGTAAATAGTTAAGTTTAGAATACATTTTTCATAATATATGTTTGAGTCAAGTAAGCTCTTACTTGAAAGAACTTACTTAATATGATATAATTCATAGGTCTAGTATATTGAATTATATACCCCACTTTTTACTGTTTCTTGGTACCAAAACAGTATTAAGTGGGGTTTTTTATTTAAGAAAGGACTGAAAACAATGGAAACAATAACTAAAAATAAAATGGGAATAAAACCTGTATTTCCGCTATTGATGTCAATGTCTTTTCCACCTATGATTTCAATGTTTGTACAAGCTCTCTATAATATTGTTGATAGTATGTTTGTTGCTAGAATAAGCGAAGATGCATTAACTGCTGTTTCTCTTGCTTTTCCACTCCAAAATTTTATTATAGCAGTTGCTGTTGGTACAGGTGTGGGTATAAATTCTTATATATCTCGTAAATTAGGGGAAGAAAGTTTTGATGATGCAAATAATGCAGTAACTCATGGATTAATTCTTGCATTCATAAGTTGGATAGGATTTATTCTTTTAAGTATTCTTGCAATAAAACCTTTTTTTAATTTATTTACAAATTCAGAAAATATATTTAACTTAGGCTGCAGTTATTCATATATAGTTATTATTTTTTCTTTTGGTTCATTAATACATATCGCAATAGAAAAAGTATTACAATCTACTGGAGAAATGCTTTATCCAATGATGCTACAAATATTTGGTGCTGCTATGAATATAATACTTGATCCAATTATGATATTTGGATTATTTGGATTTCCTGCATTAGGAATTAAAGGAGCTGCTATAGCTACTGTAATTTCACAAATTAGTGCTATGTCCTTAGCTGTTATCATTTTGGTATTAAAAAAACATCACGTTAAAGTCAAGACTAACAATTTTAAATTTAGTTTCCCTCTTGTTAAGGAAATATATACAGTAGGATTTCCTTCAATATTAATGTTATCATTAGATTCTATTTTAGTTATGGGATTAAATGCTATACTAGTTAACTTTTCTAATTTGGCAGTATCATTATTCGGTATTTATTTTAAATTACAAACCTTTGTATTTATGCCGATAAAAGGGTTAACTCAAGGTGCAATGCCTATAATGGGATATAATTATGGAGCTAATAACAGACAACGTTTAATTATTACTTTAAAATCAAGCTTAATTGTGTCTATAATTATTATGATGCTTGGTAATATACTATTTGCTGTATTTCCTGATAAATTACTTATGTTATTTAATGCATCTGAGGAAATGCTTTCTCTTGGAACTGTTGCATTACGTGTAATAAGCATTAGTTATATTGCAGCATCATTTAATTTTATATTTCCTACATTATTTCAATCTATTGGAAATGGACTTTATAGCTCAGTTATATCATTAATGCGTCAACTTATAATTATATTGCCTATTTCATATATATTATCAAAATCAATGGGACTTATGGGAGTATGGATTTCATTCCCTATTGCAGAGATAATATCTGCTATAATTTCAGTTTTATTATTTGTTCGTATATATAAAAGGGAACCCATATTTAAAAAATCAAACTAGTACATTTATAAAATAAAAAGGTATATATAGTAATTTTTATTTATTATACACACCTTTTTATTGCTTAATATTCTATTTTTATTTTATACCATTAGCATTTCTTGTATTTTGTTTAAAATATCATATATTTCTGGATATTTAAAGGCTTTACCAGTGTTTATCATTTCTTTAAATTTATTAATAGATACCCATTTAATCTCGCTAACCTCTTCTTTTTGTAAAACTGCTCTTGATATATCATAATCTTGTTTTACTGCAAACACATCCCATATAGTATTTCCATGTGTTAAATTAGAAATTAGTATTAAATCTTCATTTGACATCTTTAAATCAATTTCTTCTTTTGCTTCCCTAATACATCCACTCTTTGTATCTTCTCCACTTTTTATGTATCCAGTTGTCATTCCCCAAATATTCGGTAATACTTTTCTACAAGATGCTCTTTTTTGAATTAATATTTCATTTTTACTATTTACTACCCATAATTCAATTGCAAAATTAAATTCATCCTTTTGCAAAGTTTCACCTCTTCTTTTTACTACTCCAATTTTTTTACCATTCTTATTATATATATCTAATAGCTCGTCCATCATAAGTCCTCCATTTGTTATATTAATGTTTTATTTAATACATTATAAATTTCTAATAATCATATACATATAATTTTATCCATTCTTAATATAAATTATATCATTTAACTATTATAAAAAAAGAAGTTCCAAATAATTAAATTTGAAACCCACCTTAATATTAAGTTATTATTTTATACATCAATTAAGTCATATTAGAAAAAATTCCAAGTACATCTAATATTCCGTATCCCCACTGAGGATTAGGATATGAATCTCCAGGTCTTTTTTTAGTTCCTCTTGTTAAATAAGTTTTTATTGTTTGAGAATACATATAAGGATCATTTCCTTCAACAATTCCCCATTGAAATAATATAGCACAAGTTCCAGCAACAACAGCAGCGGAAACACTAGTTCCATTTACTGTTGTAATTGAATTATTAGGAGCTACAGTTACCGCATTTACTCCACCTGCCGCAATATCAACCCTATCAATATAATCATCTAAAAATGACATTCCTGAATAATTTACTATATTATTATTGTTTTGATTATATGCAGCTACTGTGATTATAGCTGTTGATCCACCTGGATTAGTAAATGTACCAAAAGGGTCCGATGGGCTTAATGAAGTGTCCCCTATTGATAATCCATATTGAGGTATCCATATGTTATAGGTTCCATCTAATACTAAATTAGCTATTAATTTTATTTGCCATATTCCGGGTTGTAAATTATAAAATTGTATACGAATCAACTCGTCTCCTGTATTTTCTTCTGGAATATAAAATTCAATTTTTATTGATGTCTTTTCAAAAACAAAATTGTACTCTTCAGTAAGGTTAATTATAGCAGGTACTATTCCAGTATTTTCTCCTGAAGGTGATACTATATCTACTGTCATTATATTAGGTGGGTCAATCCAAATTTCTGCCCACAAATATTTTTGATCTGGCGATACATTTAATTCTATGGTTCTTGTTTCACCTTCTTTAGCAATCACACCTGAAGCATGCCCCGCCCTAGATCTTTCATTTCCTGCACCTGTTACTACAACTATGCCTCTACTATTAGAAATTGATTCTATATATTCCTGTAAAATACCATTTCCTCTATGATTTCCAGAGTTACTTCCAAGTGGAAGATATATAACCATGGGTTCAGTTTTTCTTAAAGCATATTCATATAAGAATTCTAAAGCAGAAAATATTGCAGTAATATTAAAAATAGGAACTTGTGCATTAAATTGAGCTTTATTTGAATAGTCTTCTATTAATTTTACAACTACAAATTTGCAATCAGGTGCAACTCCTTTAAGTTCAGGATTTTTACCTGTGGCACCAATTATTCCACTCATACTAGTTCCATGTCCAACTTCATCAATGCTAGGTACAATGTCATATGGTGATTTCCCTTGCCTATAAGCATTTATCGCTTCATTTATCTTATCTTTTATATATAAGGCTCCATATGGTATAAATTCAATTTCATCATCTTTATCTGATGTTATTGTTTGATCCCATATACATTCTATTCTAGTATCACCTTGTAAAGTCATAAACTCACTGCTTAAATAATCAATTCCAGTATCAATAATTCCAACAACTACTTCTTTGCCAGTTAATTGAAGAGGTAAATCTATCTGTAAACTCCTTACTTGTGAAGCTTCTATAGGTGTAATTTCTTGAAGTGTATAAGTTTCTGTCCCTTTAACATATACAATATTAGAAAATAAAGGATCATTTACATTAATTTTCTTTTCTTTTGGAGTCGAAATTATAGCATATTTATCATTAACTGTTGCTATGTAATATCCTTCCTTTTGCAATGCTTCATCATTGATTTTACCTTGATATTGTACAATGTAGTGATTATAATCTGTATTGTTAAAAAGATTTCTAGGCATATTAGATTCATATCTTAGCATTTCGTATCATCTCCTTTGGAATCCTTATGAATAGTTTATCAACTTGGTATTTAATAAAGTTGTCATTTCTAAAATTCATATTCTCCCTAGTTTTTATATATTTTCTACTTATAACATTAAATGTCCCCAATATATCAAAACTTCCATATCCAATTTCTCTATTTGGATATATATATTCTGGTTTTCTATAAGCACCATATATTAAATAACTCCTGATTTTAGTGGAATACATAGTAGTATCATTTTCATCAACTATTCCCCATTGCAATAAAAGTGCACATCCTCCTGCAATTACAGCTGTTGCAGCTGAACTACCCGATACAACAGTAGTTTCTCCTAGAGCTTTTGTTGTTAAAATATTTATTCCTACTGTAGCAATATCTGGATTAATTAAATTATTAGTATTGAATCCTTTTCCTGACGTTGCAACTAATGACTCATTAACTAATCCATGGTATGCAACTGTAACCACTTTTCTAGCAGTTGCTGGAATTGTTAATGTACTAAATGGATCGGGTTCTAAAAACTTTGTATTTTCTGGTAATGTTGCTTCAGGCTGAAGCCATGCATTATATACACCATCACTTATATAGTCTCCTCTTAAAATAAATTTCCATATACCAGGATTTATATTATTAAAAATCAATTCAATAACTTCATGCCCTGAAAAATGTTCAGGCATATAGTAGTTAAGCTTTAATTTAGCTTTTGAAAAAACAAAATTAATTTCTTCTCTTTTATTTCTTTTGGCTTGAATAAAACTGCTCTCTTCTCCTGTAGGTGAAATTACATTTAGTGACATTTTATTAGGTCTTTTTACCCATATATTAAAAGAAAAATTTTTCATTTGCCTAGGTATATTTAATTCCATACTATCTGTTTCACCTACATTTTTAATAAGGCCTGATGCATGCCCTCCTGCTGCCCCTTCATTTCCAACTCCTGCAACTAACGCTATCCCTCTTATGCTAGCTATAGAAGTTAAATATCTTGAAATTAAATTATTACCATCATGACTTCCTTCGGTTGTACCAACCCCTAAATATATAACCATTGGCTTATTTATTTTTATTGAAAAATTCTTTAAATATTCTATGCCTGCTAATATTTCAGCCGAATTATATACCGGTGTATATTTAACATTATTTTCTTTTAAGCTTTTTTGATAATTTAAAGATTCAAGGAGTTTTACAACTACAAATTCACTATCATTTGCAACTCCCTGAAAGTTACCATTATACCCCCTAGCTCCAATTATCCCAGCCATTTCTGTTCCATGACCTATATCATCTTTTGATGGAACAATAGCATATGGATCCTCTTTATTTTTATAGGCATTTATTGCTTTATTTATTTCTTCATTAGAATAAATGTTACCAAGATACACAGATTCAGCTTTAACATTTTCTATACTTTGATCCCATATTTCAACTATTCTCGATGTTTCATCTTCCCTAATAAATTCATTATTTAAATAATCAATTCCTGTATCTACAATGCCTATTAATACACCTTTTCCTGTTAAATTTAAATATGGATTTTTCTTTATTGTTAATATTTGATCAATTGAGCTTGGTGAAATATCTTGCAATACAGACATACTTCTAAAATCAATAAATTTAATTGAAGGGACATCAATTAATATTTGATCTAAATATTCATATGGTGTTGATATAACACCTATAGTATTAGTTAATGCATCCCCACAAGCATATGGTACTTTATCTATTTGGCCTTTAAAATCACCCCTATATTCTACTAAAAAATTAGGCGAATCTCCTGAATAATATCCGGAACATATTCTTGAATTCATTTTTACCAATCTCCCACATTGTTTATAATTATTATTATGTGTAAATTATTATAAAAATTTCTTTTTAAGGATATTTTTATCTTTATATTCTTATAATGTAAAACTTTTGAAAAATTATCCGATAATTGAATTGTATGAATTATTTTATGAAAGGAGGATTATTTTCCATTATGAGTTTAAATATAAATTCAAATAATATAAATATAGTTAGATCTAATAGTTTTAAAAGAATAGGTGAAATTAATGATAACTATAACAAAGATTTGAAAAAAAATAATGATGATAAAAAAACATCAAATCTTAGTATACAAAAACAAGATAACAATAAAAATGACTTAATTAAAAACCTTCAAAAGCAAAAACAGTATTTAAAAGAAAGAAAACAATCTTTAATTGAAACACCTATGGATCCTAAAGAAAAGAAATATAAGCTTGAAGAAATAAATGAAAACCTTCAAGATATAGAAGCTCAAATTCAACAATTAAACATGAACGAAAAAGAAAAAGAAGTTCAAAAAGAGCAAGAAGAGATGTTAAAGAAAAAAGCTAAAGAAGAAGAGCTAAAAGCTAATGAAGATGAAGTGAGAGATGATATAATAATCTCTGCAAGTTTAAATGAACTTATAAAGTTCAGTCATTCTAATGATAATATTCATATGCTTAAAGATAGTAAAAATAGGCAGTTAGTTGAAAAGGGATATATTAAACATGTTACCGACTTAAATGGATATACCAATCCAAATAATTACAACGACAAACGTCTAGCTCAAATCACTAAAAGCATATCATCTTTAGAGCATAGTGTATCTAAAGAAATCAATAAAATTAATAATGCTGCTAAAAGGATACAATATAAAACTCAAATAGCTACTAAAAAACTTAACTCTAATGATGATAAAATCAACAAAGAAAAACAAGTTGTGAGTGATGATAAAGAACAAGAAAATATCAAAGACAACTTAAAACAAAATTTAGATAAAAATCTAAAAACTAAGCAAAATAAATAACTTCTAAAAACATTTAAAATTCTAACTAAAAAATAGTAGATAGCTTTATGTAAAATAAGTTATCTACTATTTTAAATTGTATAAACTATAAATCAAAATCTATTTTATCATAATTTTTATATACTCTACTTATTTCATTCCTAACTTCAGTTAAAGCAAACCCTAAAAGATTTTCACCTTTCCACGCTGTAGGATCTTCAACATTGGGATTATCTTTACTCATGCCAATTCCCCATATGTTATCATAAGGACTTGCCTCTACTAAAATTCTATCTTTTGTGTTTAATAAGAATTTCCTTAGCTCTTCATTTTGAGTAAATTTAGTATAATTTCCATTTAAAATTATTGAATATTTATACTTATTCCAAGTATCTTCATCAAAATTTTTGATTTTTCTTCCTAATGCTTTAATCTCTTTAGGGTGCTTACTATTCATTATTTTTTCTTCTATTTCCTTATCATTAAAAAGCTTTGCTTTATATGACATCATATATTGCTCCATACAAAAATATTTAATATGTCCTATATTAAAATCACTTTCATACCATTGACTAAAACATGATGTTGAAATCTCACCATTCTTAGAAGGTTGATGTCCCCAAAAGAAAGTATATTTAATTTTATTTCTTTTACTAAAATCTTCTATTAATTGCTTCCTTGAATATTCTGGATTTCCGTTCTTGGTCCAAAATTTAATATTTTTAAACGAAGTAGAAATTTCCCACATTTTAGGCTTTTCAAACAACTCATTGTATTTATTTTTCTTTTCTTCACTTAGCTTCGAAAACCATCTATAAAATTTTTCACTATATGATTCACCATTCCCCATTCTCCAACCAATACTTCCATTTGGTATATTAGGATACTTAATCCACAATGGAGCCATTAACTTATTCATATCATAATTACTCACAATTTTCACTCTTCTTTCTTTAATATATACTTAAAATTTCCCATGTAATCTTTCTCTTATTTCTTTTAATGAATACTCTTTAATTAAATTTCCGTCTTTAAATACAACTTGTAGTAAATTATCTTTGTAGCTTTCCTGTTCTTGTATTGTTAATTCATCTTTATAAAGAATATCATCATTTTTTTTATAAACATAACACATACCTTTTTGTGACTTTTTAAAGTTTCCATTATCCGTTTTAGGATCTTTAAATATAAATTTTTCCTTACCATTTATAATTGCATGAGTTGCTTTTAATGCAAATCCAAATGTATCACGAGTGTTGTATTGATAAGTGTATGACCCTATTCCAAAAGTGCAATTATTTACTGCAAAACCTTTATTCATCAACTGCTTACATATTTCTTTGCATCGCTCTACTGTAATGCTATCTCCATAAATTGTTCCTATATGAGAATTTAAAACTTTATATCCTTTTTTATTTACTTGTCCACCAAATATCTCATATAAAAGTTCAACAGTTCCCTTATATTCTGGACTGTCTTTTGGAGCATCCTTATCTCCACAAATTATCTTAACAGGATCCCCACTATCACCTCTTATAACAATTTTTCCATCCCTATTTAAAATATCAGTTTTCAATATTGGAAGAATATTGGTTATTAGATTCCAATAATCATAAGTATCTGAAACTATACTTAAAATTCCACTTGGAAATACCTCATTAATTAATCTTTTATAAGCTTTAAGTTCATCACTACCATAACTACACATTACACTATGCTCTGTTGATGGAGTACCAATACCTATAATTTCATTTTCCATATTACAATTATAATAATCTTCTAAATAAAGAATTGAAGAAATAGTAGCTGTTCCAGTAAAAGAAAGTAAGTGTCCAGCACTACTAACTTGTGCACTTTCTATTGAACTAAAACCTCTCATACTAAAATCTCCACAAGCTTTAGTTACATCACCATTCACTACTGTTAAGTTAAAATATTCTTCTACAATTTCTCTATATCTATAAGCAATGGTTGCGCTTGTCATTGGTTGCCATATATTACAACTCATAAATGTCTCTAAATAATTTACAAGCCATGCAAACTCATCATGAGTATTAGTTATTTCAATCATTGGAGTCTTTATGTTAACTCTTATCCCCTCTGAAACAGCTTTAATTTGAATAGGCAAATATCCTAAATCATGAAGCTTTTCAATATGAGTAGTATCTGCTGCCATTTCCCCCATTGTTTTTGAAATAACTCTCTTATATTCATTTACTATTTGCACCTTAGAAACACTAAAAAAATTTTCATTAAAATAGTCAATCATATATTTTTTCAAAAAAGATTGCAATCCAAACATAACAACCTTATCCATATTTTCTTTTCTAGACATTCTAGGCGTCCAATAGCTCACAAGTTTTGTCAATCCTTCTGCATAACACATATGGTGTATTGTTTTATAAAAATCAGTTAATAGTAACGGACTCATAATTTCACACTTCCTCATTTTAATTACACCTCATATTTTCTTAAATTCTTAAATTCTTAAATTCTTAAATTCTTAAATTCTTAAATTCTTAAATTCTTAAATTCTTAGGAATTATATTCTTTTATATTAATTTAGTTACATCTATTTTTTCATGCTCTCTATTTAAAATACTATTTGTTGTATAAACCTTTTTAATTAAATCCGTTTTTAAAATATCTCCCTTAAATATAGTATCTTCACAATGAGTTACAACTAAATATATTTCTGTAGCTCCCATTTCTCTAAGTTTACCTGCTGTAAGTGTAAATGTTCCTCCTTTTGAACATAAATCATCTACAATAATTGCTTTAAACTTGTTATTATCTAAAGTTCCATTTATATCAAGCTTTTTAATATATCCACTTTTAAAATCTCTTTCCTTATTTGCAGTTAATACTCTGCCAAATTCAATTTGCTTACTATACCTTTTAGCTGCTCCTGCATCTGGATAAACTAAATAAATAGGCTCATCTTCATTTTCTTTAACTTCATTTAAAACTTTTTCTGTTAATTCTTTAGACATATTAATTACTCTTACCCTATCAAGTAATGCAACACTTACGTCTGAATGTGGTTCATAAATATATACATTCTCAAAATCTAATGAATTTATCAATTTACAAACATGTTTTAATGTAAACACTGTCATACCTTCAGTTCTGTCCATTCTGCTATATGGCATATATCCCATAACTAAATTACATCTTAAATTGAATTCGTCTAAATGACCTTTAATAAATATTAATTTAGTTATATCTTCATCACTTTCAAATTTTAATTTTATCTCATTAACTTTTTCATTTATAATTAAGTTTTCACTACTAATTAATGATTCTCCATTGGGGAATTTTCTCATCTCAACCTTTTTTCCATTTAAATATAGCATTTCCAAATCCACCTCTCTATGTGAATATTTATATTATAATTTAAAATTTATGTTCAAAATTTTCATTAAACTTAAATACCTTAGCTGGTCTAAAAGGCTTACCTTCTATTTTTTCATCAGTTTCTATAATCATGTCATCCATTTTTCTTCTAAAATTTAAGATTTCTCTTCCCATGATTGCTTCGTATACAAATTGTAGTTCTTTCACTGTAAATAATCTTGGTAATAAATTTAATGCAATTGGTGTATATTCTATTTTATTTCTTATTCTATCAATAGCATAATCTAATATTTTGTAATGATCAAAAGCTAATTCTTCATTTGAAGTATTCATTAGCTTATAAGTTAAAACTTTTCTTCTTAATATACCTTTTTCTATTTTTTCAGTGATTTCATAAGAAATTTTTGTTTTTTCACAATCTTCAGCTTTAAGTTCTAAAATATATTTATTTATTATATATTTTTCATCTTTAGTAGATTCGATTAAATCTTTTTTTATCCAAAACCATTTTGTTTCCATAGTATCTTTTGTTTTATTAAAATTAATATTTTCTTTTGCTATTAAGGCTATATTTCCAACACTTATAACCCTAGTTCTTGGATCTCTCTCTACTTCTCCAAAAGTATATAATTGTTCTATATAAACATTATCTATTCCAGTTTCTTCTCTCAGTCTTCTTATAGCCCCTTCTTCTAAGCTTTCATCCATTTTTACAAAACCTCCTGGAATTGCCCATTTCCCTTTAGACGGATGATCATCTCTTTTTACTAAAAGCACTTCCATACCCTTTCTTGGAACTTTGCGTGAATTTTCTTCTAACACATCATCAGTGGTAAATATTATTACATCGTTTGTGACACTAGGTCTTTCAAACTCATTAACATCATAGTTTTTCAAAAATATTTTCTCATCTATATCTAGTTTTTCTTTATTCATACTTTTTCACCTCTAAACTATTTAACTTAATTTTTTAAGAGATTATTTTCTTTGATAATATCTTTTAGATATTATCAATTTGACTTTATGTATTTATAATACATTATATGGTTTTGTTTGTAAAGAGTTCCTTTGATTTTTCGATAAATATATATACAGAAAAATATAAAAAACAAAAATACATTATTATAGAAACAATTCAAATACGAAGGGGAAATACATTAAATGAAAAAAAGAAATCAAATTATTTCAAGCTTAATAGCAATAGCAATTACTACAAGCATTACTAATACATGTGCTTATGCTAAGGATGAAAAAACTAATGATGCAATTAATACAGAAAATTATAATAGTGAATTAGAGAAAGATACTTTAGACTTGAACCAAAGTAAAGTCACTACTGGTGCAGCAGCTTTTATTACTCCAGTGGAAAATACTAAAGTAGATGAAATAGTTGAAGAAAATGAAGAGGAAGTTATAACAATTGAAAATAGTGAACGAACTTTAGATGAATATTTAAAATCTAAAGTACCTAAAAATAGTAGACGTGTAAAAAGATATTCTAATTTTAGTCTTTTTGAAAGCAATAAGGAAGAAATTAAAGAACGAATTAAAAGTGGAATTGAAAATTATGAGACTGATATTTATATAAAAGATCTTGTTAATATAGATGATATAAAAAATAATCAAAATAAAATTCTCGACTTATACTTTGATGTGATGTATGAAAATCCACAAATTTTCTATTCTAGTCCAACTTCTGTAAATTTCGGTAAGTGTACAATTAAATCTTCTGGAGAATTAAATTCCTGTGATATACAAGTGACTTATGAATATAGTAATGATGTTATAGATAAAATGAGAGAAAAACTAAATAGCAAAATAGCTGCTATTAAACAAAAATATTTAGATAACTGCTCAACAAACTTAGAAATAGAATACGCTGCTCACGACTATATTACACAAAACTGCACTTATGATAAAGATAATTATGATAAAGATACAATTCCAAATATTTCACATACATCATATGGTGCACTTGTTAATCAAGTAGCTGTTTGTGATGGATATTCAAAAGCTAATATGCTTTTATTAAATGAATATGGTATTGAAGCTGGAATAGTCACAAATGCTGATCATGCATGGAACTATGTAAATATAGATGGAAATTACTATCAAACAGATTTAACATGGGATGACCCTACTCCAGAAACTAATAAAATTATGTATAAAAATTTTAATTGTTCAGATAGTGTAATGAGTAAGATACATACATGGACATCTACAATACCTGGAAATTGTATTGATACAACCTTTGACAATTTATTTAGAATAGTAAGTGGAAATAGCGTTAGTGAAAAAAACGCGGTAAGAATTAAAGATAAATTATACTATTTAGATGGGGCTGACTTATGGAAATGCAATTTAAATGGTAGTAATAAAATTTTATTTAGTAGAAATATAACCCCAAGTGCTAATATGGTAAATTTAACTGCTCACAATAAAGATATATATTATTTATCTGAACTTGAAATTAAAAAAATTAATATAGATGATAAACAAATAGAAACTTTTAAAAATTTAAGGTCTGAGTTTAACTTTACAAGCGGATCATATTCTGTACAATTTTACATAAAAGATAATAAACTAAATATTAAATTTGGACAAAGCAAAAATGATACTAATCTTAAATATTCAACCAAAGAATACGAATTAAGTAGTACTGAAGATGTTGATACAGATAATTCAGAAGAAAAAGTTCAAGATGTTATAAAACTTAATAAGTTTAATTTACAAACACTATATAATGATAACAAAGATAAATTGAATGGAAATTATACAGATGGAACTTGGGCTGTATTCTTAAATTCATTAGATGAAGCTAAAAATATATTAGATAGAGATAATATAACTCAAGTTGATGTAGATAATGCAGTAGCTCGTTTACAAACAGCAATAGATAATTTAAAAGAGAAACATCAAGAGATTATAAAACTTAATAAATTTAATCTGCAAAAACTATATAATGCTAATAAAGATAAGCTTAAAGGTAATTATACAAATAATACTTGGGATACATTCTCAGATTCATTAAATGAAGCTAAAAATATATTAGATAGAGATGATATAACTCAAATTGATGTAGATAATGCATTACTTTATTTGCAAACAGCAATAGATAATTTACAAGAAAAAGTTCCAGATATAATAAAACCTAATAAAATAAACCATGATTCTTCATCAACTGGCGGTTCAAGTGGTAGTTCAAGAGGTAACGGTTCTAGTGAAAAAAATAGTTCAGGTTCAAGATCATCTGAAAGCAAAATAGCTATAACAAATGAAAATAAGAATATTAATACCAATAAAATTAATATTAGTGATTCATCAAATTTAAATATAGTAAGTACAGTAAAAAATGTAGCTAAAATATTGACTGAAATTAATACTGTTGATAAAGAAATCTCTTTAGACGAAATTTATGAAATTAATAGTGGTGATTTAAAAGGAACTATAGCTAACTTAAAATCAGATAACAAGGAATATATCTATATTTCTTGTACAAATAATGCAGAAAATGCTAACATTAATTCAATTAAAATAGATGCTAGTAAATTAAACAGTAAAGAAAAGTATATTTATAATTTAGATAATGTAACAAACAAATTAATATTTATAAATACTATTCAAGATGATTCAGTTGAAATACAAGCTAACAATCAAACTCAATACATATTATCAAATATGGAAATTCAATCTTTGAAAAATAATAATTGGAATAAAATAAATGATAATTTGCTATATGTTGAAAATGGACAAGTCGCAACAGGCTGGATTAAAACATTAGATAGTAAATGGTATCATATGGATAATCAAGGTATAATGCAAAAAGGTTGGGTACAAGATAATAATAAATGGTATCACCTATCAAATAGTGGATATATGAATACTGGCTGGTTTAAAGATACTGATGGAGATTGGTATTATTTAAATACAGATGGTTCAATGAAAACAGGCTGGTTTAAAGATGTTAGCGGTAATTGGTACTACCTAAAATCAAATGGTTCAATGGCAGTAGATACTAAAGTAAATGGATATTATGTAAATAAAAGTGGTTTATGGGAATAAACAAAAAAGAAAAATGGATTTGCATTACACAAATCCATTTTTCTTTTGATCTAATATATTTTTTTATATACTTCTTTCTTCTAACGCTAGTACACTAATATAATTATAAATTTAAAGTTTGTTTTAATTTATCAGTATTTTGTTCTATTTCAAGAAAAATTTCTACTAATTTGTTTTGATCTATTTTAAATATTTCTACCTTTTCCTCATTTGGTTCTTCAATAGGTTTATTTAAAGGCATTCTTCCATATGAAAAATCAAGAGTAATGTACTCATTAGTATTTGCTATATTTTTATTAAAATTAATTTTATCAAAATCAAATTTTAAATACTTATTTTCTTTATTAAAATCATATTTACCATTATAAGCAAAAGTCATCTCTTCCCCATTAGCACCAAACTTAAATTCTCCATTTAATTTTTTACTCTCAGTATCATATTTAGTATTTAAATCAATACCTAGTGTTTCTCCATGACTAGTAATTTTACCTGAAAATACATTTTGAGTGCTAGATTCTTCATTTATTGTTTTTAAATTCATATCTGCATTAGCTTGTACACCATTATTATCAAAAAGCATAGATATATCAATGTCATCACCAATATTATCTTTTCCTTTATATTCAATTGATGAATTGATTTTTAAAGTATCATCTTTCATATTTATACCTGTATCAAAATCAGTCTTAACAGCTCTACCTTTTTTATCAACATAAACTTTCATAGAGATATCATTTACTGAAAAATCATTTTTTAAATAAGATATAAACTTTTCTAAACTCTTAAATGAATCAAGCATTTCATCTGAATTTTTCACAGTAGATATACTATTAAAGTTTTTAAAATATCTATTTAATATATTTCTTGCCTCTGTATCATTTTCAAAATAATCATAAATACTTAATAAAAACTTATCTATTTCATTTTTAGAAATGGACACATCATATCCCTTACATTTTTGATTTACTCCATTAATCATAATCTCTTTAGACTTATCTAACTTTTTAACTATAATACTATCAGCTATTTGTGATAAATCATTTTCATGAGATTTTAAATAGCCTTTAACTAAAACCTCTTTAAGTTCATTATATGTTGGTATTTCATCATCTTCAAACATTTTTAATGTTATTTCATCATTAGGCATTCTTCCTTGTTGTCCAAAAATAGAATTATTATATTGATTTTGAATATTTTCACAATCAAACATAAACCATTTACTATATATTGATGGTAATTTAACCATAAGTTTTTGATTATCTGTATAAACATTAAAGCTTCCTGTGTCTTGACCTTGATATTTTGCTGATAAACTTATTAAAGCTTTTTTATTATCATTATCTATAGCGGACGTTAATTTAAATCCTGTACCATAAGCCTCTTGTAATTCCTCTATATTGCTTGATACCATATTCATTTCCATTTCTTGATTTAATCCCTTATCATATACATTTAAGAAATCTTTTTCTCCTGTTACTTGTTCAGAAAATGTTTTTCTAGAATTTAATTCATCATTAGTAGCTTTAAGTGCTTTTACCACCTTCACTTTAGGATTATTGACTATAGAAAAACTTGCTATTGCAATAATTAGTACCACAGTTGCTATGATGCATGTTATTGCTATTAATGGTTTTTTATTTTTTTTATTAAGCTTTTTTTGTTGTTGATTTTCACTATGTGAATTTTCATTGCTTGGTTCATTGGGTGAATTTGAATAATTTTCACCATTCTCATTACTTTGAAGTCCACTTTCAATAGTCTTCTCATTTTCATTAATTGTAATTTGTCCCTCTGTTTTAGTTACTTTTTTATCAGCTACTTTGCTGATATTTTCTTCATTAGACTTATGGTTTCCCATATTTGTTTCATCATTCATTATTATTTTTACCCCTTGTATAAATTTATTTAATAAGCCATTGTTTCAATATTAGGATTAGCTTTTAAATATCTAAGCCCTGAACCTAAATAATATTTTTATTTATAATAAAATATCAATCCAATTTTAAAACAAAGCATTATTTTTTAATTAATTTTAAAACCTTATCTTTTTCTTCTTTGTATTCCTCATCATCTGATTTTATTTCTAAAGCTTTATCAAAATATTCTAAAGCCTTGTCATATTCTTTATTTTCCTTATAGATTTTACCAATACCAAAATATCCTGAATGGCATTGTTTTTCATCACAATCACAACTAATTGGTGCTGTTTTAATTGCCTTTATATAAAATTCATAAGCTTTATCATTATTACCTATTTTACTATAACAACGCGCTACGCTTTTATAAGTACAAGCATGCTCTTCACCATCTTCAATTAATTCTAGATAATACTCTAATGCCTTTTTATAATACTTTTTAGCGCTCTCTGTCTTACCTAATTCATCATATGAATCCGCTATTTCAAGGCTAATCTTCCTTGTATCATCTAAGTATTTTTCTTGCTTTTTATAATATTTAATAGCTTCCTCATGATTATCCCATGCTTTTTCATAACAATCTCCAATATTTTTATATGCATCCTTATGTTCAGGATCAAGTTCAACTGCTTTTTTATAATTTTCAATTGCCTTTTCATAATCTTCAAATCTTATTTCATATAATACACCTATACAATTATATAAATAAGCAGTCTTACCAGTTGCTTCAATTTGCTTTTGATAATAAGTTAACGCTTCGCTATAATCCTCCAACTTTCTATAACAACTTGCAATATCAGAATATCCATTTCTATCTTCAGGGTTTAACTTCATAACATTCTTGTAATTTTCAATTGCTTTATTATAATCATTCAGATCATTTTCATATAAGTTTCCAAGTTGATTATATATATATTCGTTACCACCTGTTATTTCTAATCCTCTTGTATAGCACTCAATAGCTTTTGTATAATCTTCTAATAAGCCATAGCAATATCCTAAATTTACAAAAGCATAATCATTTTCCTTATCTATAGCTGCTGTCTTACTAAAATACTTTATTGCATTTTCATAATCGTTTAAGTCATAAGCATAAGTTGCAGCTATTGTATTATAAAAATATTCATAGTCACTATTAAATTCCATTTGTTTCTCTAGATACTCTATTTTCTTTTCATAATCTCCACGCCAATTCCCATACAAATTAGCTATATTACAATAGGAATACATTTGTTTAGGATTTACCTCTATAGCTTTTTCATAACACTTAAGAGCGTCTCTAAACTTTTCCAATTTTTCATAAGCTAGTCCAAGACTATTGTAATATTCATCATAGTTAGGTTCTATTTTTATAGCTTCTATATAACACTTTATGCATTTTTTATATAAGCCCATTTCATCATATAACATTGCTTTTCTCTCATAAGCAACATCTTGATTATTACCTTTGCTTATAATTATATCCGCATCTTTTAAAGCATTATCATATTGTTTTAAATCCTTATATATGCTCATACGCAAATAATAATTGCTTAATTTATCTTCGTCTATTTTTATACACTCATTAACATAAGAAATAGCTTTATCATACTCTTGTTCATAAGAACTTAATAAAGATAACTCATAGTAAATCTCATCTTTGTTGCCTTCTTCTTCTAAAAATTTGTTAGCTAAATCAAAAGCTTCATCATATTCTTCTAATTTTCTTAATGTTCTTACTTTATATATCTGAATTTCTCTATTGGTTATATCGTAATCTTCAGTTTGCTTTATTAAGCTTAAGGCATCTTCATACTGTCCTACTGTATAATATATTTTAATTTCAATACTATACGCATCTGTAAAATAAGGATATATGTTTATACACTCTTCTAAGCTTTCTAGCGCTTCTCTAAAGTTTTCTAATTTATAAAGAGCTTCCCCTTTGCATAAATACACATGTGCATTATTCGCATCAAGTTCTAATGCTATATTGCATGCATATACAGCTTCTTCATATCTATTTAATTTATTAAGCACTCTACACTTTCTAAAATTAGCTTCTCCATAGTTATGTCTTAATTCTAAAGCTTTATTATACCATTTTAAACCTTCATCTAATTTATTTAAATTTTCAAGTTGTCTACCCTCTTGAACACAAATATATGGCGTATTATTCTCATCATCATTTATCTCATACCACTTTTCAAATAATGCAAGAGCTTCTTCATATCTCTTCAATTCAGAATAAGTTCTTCCTAATAAATCATAGTACTCGCACTTTTCATCATCTTCTGGTTTTATGCTTTCAGCAGTCTCTTTTGTATCCTCATAAGCATATACTTGAAATTGCAGCCAAGCTAATTTAAATTTAAACTCATTGCCTTCTGCACTCTTAACTTCTTCTTTATACTTTTCTATAAGCTTTAAATTTGTATCACGAACACAGGTCATTATATATTCATTATAAGGATAAATCTCTAGCACTTTTATATAATATTCCTTTGCATCTTCGTATTCACCAAATTCAAAATAGCAATCTGCAAGACCTTTTATAGCACCTATATTTCCTCCATCTTCCTCAAGAACTTTTTCATAATATTCCTTAGCTTTTTGTATATGTTCTCCACCTAAATAAAATTCAACTTGTGCTAATATAAAATAAGAATATTGGTCTTTATATTCTTCTATTAGTTTATCTCCTAATTTTTTAGCCTTTTCAAATTCTTTAGTATAAAGATGATACTTAATCTTTAATATAGTCATGTCTGGATGATCAATATTAAGACCATCTACCCTATCCAATATTTTTTTTGATTCATCTAGTTTATCCTCTTTTAATGCTGATCTTAATTCATAAAAAAGATATATAAATTCATCATAATTTCTATCTTCATCGCAGTTAAAAAGTTCATATCTTATATCATCATTGCTGTCTATTTTATACATTAAAAAATCAACAAAGTTTTCATGATAGCTTTGTTTAAGTTCTTCTTCTTTTTCACTCCAGTTAAAACTTTCATCAAATAACTTAAATATCTTACTTGGCATATAATATTCATCCATAAGAAAAGTAAGTAGCTTATCACTAACTTCTTCTGCTGAATCCAACTGAAAACAAACCTCTTCTTCTAATAACTTTTTCCAATATTCTTCATTAATCCTTAAAGAAAACTCATTATATAATTTTCTAACCTTATTAATCCATATTCCTGCTGGGGAGTTATCTTCATCTATATTACACTCATCTGACATCTGCAAAGCCTCTTCATAAGCTGCTCTTAACCTTTGAAAGCCTTCAGCATCATCTTCAGGATTATAAATGCTTAATCTTTCCATATAAGCTTCTTTTATTAAATTTTTATCTTTAGTTTCTTTTATTCCTAGTACTAACCACGTGTCCATAAAATCCTCCTATAACCATTCATCATCAATGTCCTCTAATACTTCTTTAAGATCTTTTGCTACTTTCTGAACTTCTCTTTTATCTTGTTTGTCCAATACATTTTCAAATTCTTCAAGAAGTTTAGCTATATATTCTCTTTTTTCCCCTATATTTTCTTCATATAACCTCTCACCTCTAGATAAAAGAAGTTTATTTTCTTCTTCCTCTCTTGGATGAATTTTAAGTTCCTTAAGTTCTTCTAACCTTTTTTCAACCTCTTCATCACTCATAGAATTGGAATTATTTTTTATAATTATTCTTTTCTTAAATTCAGTACTAACTACTGTAACTTCCACTTCTAATATCCCATTAATATCATATGTATAACGTATATCTATAGATTGTTCTCCACCTTTTCCCTTTGGAACTGGTACATTGATTTCTCCAAGATAAATATTATCTTTAGATAATCTACTTTCGCCTTGAAGCACCTTTACTGATATAGACTTTTGATTATCATATATGGTATATAATCTATCAATCTTACTAACAGGAATTATAGTATTTCTCTCAATTATTGGGTAAAAATGTCCACTTTCATAATTTCCATTGGCTTTTTCAATAGAAATGCTTGTACCTAATGTATATGGGCACACATCGGTTAGAACTATTTCTCTAATAGCCTTATCTCTAGATTTCATAGCACCTTGAATAGCAGCACCTAAAGATACTGCTTCATCAGGATTAATATGCACAAGAGGCAATCTTCCAAATAATTTAGCAACAAAATTTCTTATAATAGGTAACTTTGTTGCACCTCCAACAAGAACAATGCTATCTATTTCTCTAATCTTTATAGATGCATCACTTAAAGCCCTTTCAATTGGTCTTCTAAGCTTTTTCAGTATTAACTGACATGACTTTTCATAATCATCTAAATTTAAGCTATATTCTAATACTTCCTCTTCAACCTTACATTTCATTATTACTTCTTTTTCTTTACTAAAACTTAATTTAGTAATTTCAGATTGTCTTTTTATATTAGATAAAGTTTTATTATCAAGATTTTTCTTATCAAGCTTATATGAATTAATGAACATATTTTCAATTATTTCTGTAAAGTCTTCTCCACCCAAATAGTTATTACCAGCTACAGCTCTTACTTCCATAACATTTTTATATAATTCTAAAATAGAAACATCAAATGTGCCTCCACCAAGATCAAATACTAAAAATTTTGTATTATCTTTCTTTTGATTAAGTCCATAAGCTATAGCAGCTGCCGTTGGTTCATTAATTAATCTTTCAACCTTTAATCCTGCAAGTTCTCCTGCTCTTTTAGTTGCTTTACGTTGTGCATCATTAAAGTACGCTGGTACACTAATAATTGCTTCGACAACTTCTTCCTTTAAATAAAACTCTGCATCTTCCTTTAAAGAACGAAGTACAAAAGAAGATAATTCCTCTGGTAAGAACTCCTTACTGCCAAGCTTAAATACCTTTTCACTTCCCATACTTCTTTTAAAAATAGAAACAGTATTCTCTGGATAAACACTCTGTCTTTCTCTTGCAATCTTTCCAATATAAATTTGCTCATTTTCATCTATACTTACTACAGATGGAGTTAATAAATCTCCTAATCTATTTGGTATAATAGCAGGCCCATCCTCAGTAAAATAAGATACCAAACTATTAGTAGTTCCTAAATCAATCCCAATAATGGCCATTATTCATCCCCCTGTTTTTCCTTCTTCTTATTACAAATTCTAGTTTTATTATGTTATACTTCACATTTTTTATTATAATCACTCCTATTAAGGATTTTAAAAGTGATTTTTATTTTATAGTTCAACATCTTATTTAATAATTTTTACAAACCCTATCATTAAGTTATTTCCTATATTTTTTAGATTCTTATTCCATTTTAAATCTATAATAATTAATTCCATTTTTAGAAGCATAATCTATATATAGTATATTTTCGTTCATATTAGACATTTCTTTACATTAAGTTTACAAAATAAACTAAAAAATCACTTAAATGAATATTTACTTTTTCTCCCTCTACCACTAGAACTTTTCCTTCAATAGTCCCTCCCGTTATTCATTATAAATTATATTTTGCCATACCCCATTTTTCTGCATAATTTATATTTATAGATGATTTTCTCTCCCTATATTTTGATTAAAAGAGTAACCTGAATAATCTTTTAATATTTCATTTATAAGTAATTGAAGTATAAAAAAGTGCTCCCACTACAAAAAATAATTTTTATAGTGGAAGCATTTGAAATGGTATCATGTTATTCACAATTTAATACTTAATTTTTAATTACAATTCAATCGTAATTTTCTTATTTCATCAATGTTAAGGCCTGTTTTTAATGCAATTGTTTCATCATCTAAAACATCCAACAAATTCCTAGCAATTTCTATTGCTTTTTTATATTCGCCTTCTTGAATTCCTTTTTCAATTCCTTCTTGAATTCCTTTTTTAATTCCCTTTTCTTCACCTTTTTGTTCATAATATTTTTGTCTTATTTGATCAACTGTCATTCTTACAGCACCTCCTCTTTCTCTTTTATATTCTTCAAATTTTTGTTTTAATTCTCTATCTTCAATTAAAAATAAATATTCTAAAAAGTCAGCTAATGCTTTTATTTGTTCTTCATTTTTAACTTTATTGTATTCAACTAACTCTTCTGCAAGTTGTATTTTTGCTTTTAATATGCTTTTTCAGACACCAAAATCACTGCATTTATATTTATATATTTACTATACTATGGTTATACATTAAAGCAGCTTCTACCTCCTCAAACGAGGTCCCCCATCTTATTACAATATCCCCTTTATTGCAACATTGCATAGCCAAACCATAATAATCAATTTCATTTGAATACTGTGCCTCACAATTGAACAATATATGGAACATTTTATCTATATAGTTTTCTGTTAAAATATCATCACATTTGCTCATGATAATTGTATTAAGTTTTGAATCAATTGAAACAATCTCAAGTGCAAGAGGGAGCTTCTCTATATTAAATTCTGAAATACTAGAGAAATAATAATTCCCTTCAATATCTACTTTTATCTCAGGTCCTTTATTAAAATCTTGTATATCCCAATTTTTATTCATATCTTTCCATATTTTTTTATAATTTTCTACTCTTGAATTTATGTCTTTTATTTTTTTATTTACTACAAGGTAAAATTTATATTTCTTTAGAATATTATTATCATTAACTAATGAATAGATCTCACTACTACATGCTAGTATAAATCTAATTTTATCATCCTTTCATGTTACTCCACTTGCATTAAAGCTAATTACACTCATATCTGCTAATATATTATTACCTCTTCTATCTAATTCATCATTAAAATATTTAAAGTATTTAAAAATATTTGTTTCATATTCTTTCCATATTTTCATTGTATACCTCCTAAAAATCATAGTGATTTCCAGCTGGGTCATTAAAATGTAGTCCTCTATTTTGTGTTGGATCATCTGTGAAAATATGTCCCTCTGCATCATCAATATCAAATTCTCCATCTTCATCAACATCTACAACTCCAAGTGCAGCCATAGCTCCAGAAAGAGCCGATCCAATGGTTCCAGTAGCTGATGAAAACATTCCACAAATTCCTGATATTGCAGACATTTGCTACCTTTGCAACTGCTCCTACAACACTTTTTACTAAATTTCCAATACTAAAGTCCATTTTATACTCCCCCTTCTGCAAAAGTAGCATAAGTTTCTCTACAGCTTCCATTTTTTATTACATTGTTACCTTTTATATGGAATTCGCCTTCTATTGAAACTCCATTTTCTGTATTTCATTTAGTCATTAATATTTGACTTACTCCAATTCTAGGCATTGCATACATTATATTTACTGATGGTGGTGCATATCTAAACCAAAAAGCTTCTTCTTCATTTTGATTTTCGTCTATATTTAAATGAAACTTTATTAACTCTTCTTTTACTGCTAGAACTTTTCTTTCAAGTGATGCTCCACACAAAAGTGAATTATATATTTTAGTTTGCCATACTCCATTTTTTCTTCGCAATTTATATTTATAAATTATTTCATCTTGATATTTGCAGGCTTTATAATCACTAACATATACATCCTTTTGCTTGAAATAAATATTATCTCCTATATTGTATCTTTCTCTACTCTTTATTTCATAGTAAAAATAGTCTGTATCATGAAAACCTAACTCATACCCACCTGATTTATAAAATGTTTTTATATCTACTATCTTCATTAACTCATATGGTGACTTCATCCTTAATTTATTAATCATAAGTTTAATTTTTCAAATAAAAAATAACAGCAATATCACCATTTCTGATTATCGCTGTTACTTTAATTCTTAATTATTTTGATTTAACCTTAGTTTCTTTATTTCATCAATGCTAAGGCCTGTTTTTAATGATATAGTCTCATCATCTAAAACATCCAGTAAATTTCTAGCAACTTCTATTGCTTTTTTATATTCGCCTTCTTGAATTCCTTTTTGGATTCCTTTTTTAATTCCCTTTTCTTCACCTTTTTGTTCATAATATTTTTGTCTTATTTGATCAACAGTCATTCTTACAGCACCTCCTCTTTCTCTTTTATATTCTTCAAATTTTTGTTCTAATTCCTTATCTTCAATCAAAAATAAGTATTCTAAAAAATCTGCTAATGCTTTTATTTGTTCTTCATTTTTAACTTTATCATATTCAACTAACTCTTCTGCAAGTTGTATTTTTGCTTTATAAATATCCTCATCTGCTGACTTTGTTTCTAGTAACGTTTTGGCCATTTTAAATACTAATTTAAGTGGATTATCATCACTTATATTTTCTAAGTCTATTTTTTCAACATCTATTGTTCTAAAATTATAAACTAAAATTTCATCTTCTATATTTGGAACTTTATATACATACCTCTTGTCTTTTCCACGTTCACCCTTATATGTATATATAGCTGCTGCAATAACTTCACTTTTATCTTTGTTTTTATATCTAAATTTATCCCATATTCTATAAAAATACCTGAACATTCTTTCACTGAAAACATCTTCATCACTACTATAACTTTGAACTTCAACATGAATAAATAAAATCTTACTATTATTATCCTTAAGCTTTACCTTTATTATTTTATCTGAAATTATCTTTTCTGCACTATCTTTATCAAAAATTTCTCTTTGAATTTCTTGAAGCTCTAAATCTAAACTTTCAGTCCCAAGTTCCCATGCAATTTCATCAAATATTTCAGGGAATAATACTTCTACAACTTCCACCTCAAATGCTTCAAGTATTGTTTTCCATGCTGCATCATAGTCATGCTTCTTTGACAATCTATTCACCCCTTTTAAGAGTCCATTATCTTATATTATTAATACTTTGTTCTATATCTATAATTATATACTATTTAAAACTTTTCTTAAACATAAATATTAAAATTGTTGGCTGTATAAGTTATTCTATTATAAACTTCTTCTTTTGAATCAAGAACATTTCCAAAAGCATCATAATAATATTCATTTCTAACTTTTTGATCTCTATTAGTTATAAATACTGTACTTCCTTGCTCATCAACAGAATAATAATACCTAGGCAAACTGTAATTTGTCGAGCTGTTTAAGTGAGAGTCCAAATCTATAATTTGGTTACTCGAACTTACTCCTGCAAACGTATGTGAGCAGTGAGTTTCATTAGAATACTCTCCAATATCTGCTGCAACAATTTCATAACCTCTAGTAAATCTAGAAATTACATTATTATCAGAATCCGTTTCAACTAATATATCTCCATTTTTATTGAAAATGAATTTACTTAATTTTTCATTTTCTTCAATTTCAGTTCTTAAACCTTCTGTATAAAAAAGATTTTGGTGGCTGCTTACGCACCATTTTTATATGTGCATATCTACTTATTAAAGTGTTTCCTTCTTTAGTTATAGCTTTTACTGCTTGATTTAATGTATTATATTCAAAGATGTTATTTCCATCTTTTGTTTATTTAATATATATAAAGAAAAATATCTGTATTAAATTCTATGCTATTTAGCAATACAAATCCTGATGGTCTATAATTTTTTATATTACTTAATTTCATTAACACAGCCTCCAATACAATTTTTACTCTTAATATTTATCTTTTCTCTAAATGTCTTCACATACATATTTTACTCCACAGAAAAAGCATTCCAAGAAATTTCTGAAATCCCCAAATACCACTACAGCTATTTCTTCAAGCTCATCTCTACTCTCACATTGATAATATTCTTCATGATCGAGCCATATTAAACTATAATCATTTAATACATCAAAACACATAATTCCATAAGAATCTACTTCGCCTATTGGAATATACCCAAAATTTAAAAGTTCTTTAAATTCATTAAATAAATTATCTATTTCATCTAGCGGCTTATCCGGTGTTTGATTCATAATTTCTACTTCAATATCATAATCATCATAATCCATATAATTATCAACTATACCTTCTAATTTATCAAATACGTAAAAATATGAAGATATAAATGCTTTATATAGTTCTGGTAACTTAACTTTAAATTTTTTTTCTAGTCTAACCATATCCTCTTCTAAAACATTTGATTCTATTAACTTCCATTCATTATTATCTTTATCTATCATCTCTTGTGGAATTTCTGTAGATAAATTTCCTATTTTAAATTTTTCTGGATGATTTTCTTTTAATATTTTAAAACAACTTTTTATAAAATCTTTATCTTCTTTTTTTATCATAATATTACCTCCAATATCTATTTTGCGTTTTGTTAAGTTAATATTGTTATCCAACCTCTTCTGTCCTAAGTTATGCTATAATTAATAACTTGACTTGTGCACTAAATTAGGCAATTTTTCCAAATGGCTTAAAATCAAGGTTTATTAAATATCATGGAATAAATTTTATATATACTATACTCAATCTTTTTATATTAATTTGATTTATTTCCCAAATATAAAGAATTGAAGTCCATATAACTCTAAAATTTATATTTAAAAATAATAAAATATTAACCTTTTGGTATATATGCCCATGCTGGCACAACAAAAAAGGTAGATAATTTTATTTTTGTCAATGCTATCCACCTTTTTAACTTTTATTTTGTTAACTTTATCTGCTTTTATCCATGTATTAAATTTTATAAACTATAAGAACCCATTAATTTTATTATTATAAAATTAATATAACATACATAGAAAGATTGATAATATATAATAAGCTAAAAATTTTATACAAGAATAATTAGATTACAACTAAACTTCCTTCTGAATCTTTTGCAAGAATCATATAGTCATATCCTAATCCTAAATCACCATATGGACATAAATCATCATAAATAATACCTACATACTGTGCATTTTCATTTTCACAGTCCTCTTTAATAAGTTCATTAGGTTTTCCGCCTATTACCGAAATATATTCCTCTTTCTCATTAACTATATCTTCTTCAATTTCTTCATATTTAATTAAATACTCATCAATCCAACGTCTTTTCTTTATCTGCTTACTAATATTTAGTTTAGCATCCCTCGGTATGTCTATTACATCCATTGGTCCCCCAAAATCATCTTGATAAAATTGCCAGCAAAGTACATCTTTATTTCCAGAAATTCGTTCATTATTATATATTTGCATCACAAAATATCCAATTACATCTATATCTTCTGGTGGTAAATGTGTAGGATCGCCTCCAATTTTATCAACATATATTTGAGAGTCACTTACTAGTTCATCTTCTATTTTTACTACACTCATAATATGTTTTTTCATTTTTATACTCCTCTTTCACTTTGTATTGTGAATACTCTTCCTTCTTCGTCAGTAATCTCATACTTATCATTCATAATCTTTTTAAATTTCTTCATTGTTAAACATGATAATGCTGTACAATATTCTTCACTGTCTAATTGTATATCGAA
Source organism: Clostridium sp. ZBS2 (assembly GCF_023845855.1). Classification (NCBI taxonomy): domain Bacteria; kingdom Bacillati; phylum Bacillota; class Clostridia; order Eubacteriales; family Clostridiaceae; genus Clostridium; species Clostridium sp. ZBS2. Next base: position 98,941 of record NZ_JAMQIF010000008.1, on the reverse strand, counting down.
ATCAAAATCAGGAAATCTTCTATTATAAAGGATTGACCATCTATTTATTTTTCCACTTGCATGTTCACCAAAATAAGATGTATTAATTATTAATTTCCTTTCATCAATATCATTCATAAACAATATAAAATCTTTCTCTTGTTTCTCGTTTGCCCAATCTACTAAATCATTTATCATGTTAATGTTCATTTTGCTACTACACTCCATTCTATTTCGATTTACACTTCGACTTATTTAATTGCTGCCCATTTTGCTCTAAAAATTGTTCTAATAGTAATTTTACTGGTTTTCCTGATGAATTTTTTGTTGAAACTGTTAATTCAAATACATGTTCCTTTCCAGGTACTATATCATTTATATGAGTGTTCAAACTTTTCCCCATGGTTCCATTTGCATAGCTATTTCTAAAGCTATTCAAAAACATATTAGCACTGCCTCCCCCACAAGTATCTAATGCATGTGGAGTATGCCCGCTTCCAGTATTGGGCATGTTAGACAACTTTGTTTTTCCTTTACTTCTAAATGAATTTACCATAGTTTTACTAGTACTACCTTGTACTGAATATACGTTTTTTGCAAAATCAAGATTATCTGTTAGCACATCTGTATGTTCTATAGATAATACAGTTTATTATTTGTATTATCTTTATTTTACTTCAATTATCCTTCATCTTTTACTGGTTCTATACTCAATAAGATATTGGTATTAGGTAAATATTTTATCCTTACTTTCTTAACATTATCAAATTTTGCTTTAAACTTATTAAACTCTCTTTTTTCTACTATATTTCTTTCCACTTGAAATTTAAAATCTATAGTTTCTATATATGTTGTTGATAATACCATCTTTCCATGTGATGTATATATATATATATCCTTTAATTCTTGTATCTCTTCACAATAAGTATTATTAATAACATAATATAAATCCTTATAACATCTATAAGATCCACTATATTTTATAAGTTTATAACTAATACCCAATATACACAATGCTGAAATTATTAAACAAGTTACTCTTTTATAACTTTTATTCTTAATAAAATAAGTTAATTCATTAATTATTAAGCCTAATAGAAATATTATTATACCTGGCACAAATAATAACTCAATTATAAAATTAAAATAATATTCCATATAAAGATTTAATTTTATAAATAAATATCCCAATAATGAAATTATTGCCCAACTTATTAAATATGTGAAAATCATTCTTTTAATCCATTTTTCTAAAATTTCTCCTGACGTTTCATTAGATACTTTTTTACTTTTATATCTCATGATTTACCTTCCTATTCATCATCTTTCATTTTCTTTTTGATCTAAACCAAAAAGCTTCTTCTTCACTTTGATTTTCGTCTATATTTAAATGAATCTTTACTAACTCTTCTTTTACGGCTAGAACTTTTCCTTCGATAGATGCTCCACACAAAAGTGAATTATATATTTTGGTTTGCCATACTCCGTTTTTTCTTTATTTCTTTGCAGAAAAAATACTCCATTTATAAATTTTTTATAAATGGAGTATTTCAAATTATATTATTTACAGGCTTTCAAAAACCAATTTAGTATTCAATTATTAATTCTTTAATTTAATCTTAGTTTCTTTATTTCATCAATGTTAAGGCCTGTTTTTAATGCAATTGTTTCATCATCTAAAACATCCAACAAATTCCTAGCAACTTCTATTGCTTTTTTATATTCACCTTCTTGAATTCCTTTTTCAATTCCTTTTTGAATTCCTTTTTGAATTCCTTCTTCAATTCCAATTTCTTTTCCTTTTTGTTCATAATACTTTTGTCTTATTTGATCAACTGTCATTCTTACAGCACCTCCTCTTTCTCTTTTATATTCTTCAAATTTTTGTTCTAATTCCTTATCTTCAATCAAAAATAAGTATTCTAAAAAATCTGCTAATGCTTTTATTTGTTCTTCATTTTTAATCTTATCGTATTCAACTAACTCTTCTGCAAGTTGTATTTTTGCTTTATAAACATCCTCATCTTTTGGTTTTATTTCAAGAAGCGTTTTCGCCATCTTAAATACTAATTTTAAAGGATTATCATAACTTATATTTTCTAATTCTATTTTTTCAATATCTATTGTTCTAAAGTTATATACAAGTATTTCCTCATCAAGCTTTGGAACTCTATACACATATCTTGTGTCTTTTCCACGTTCGCCTTTATAAGTATATATAGCTGCTGCTATAACTTCACTTTTATCTTTATTTTTATATCTAAATTTATCCCATATTCTATAGAAATATCTAAACATTCTCTCTCCAAAGACATCTTCATCGCTACTATAGCTTTGAACTTCAACATGAATGAATAGTATTTTGCTATTATTATCTTTTAATCTTACCTTTATTATTTTATCTGAAATTATCTTTTCTGCACTATCTTTATCAAATATTTCTCTTTGGATTTCTGCAAGCTCTAAATCTAAACTTTCTGTTCCCTTTTCCCATGCTATTTCATCAAATATTTCTGGAAATAAAACTTCTACTACTTCTACTTCGAAGGCTTCAAGTATTGTCTTCCAAGCTGCATCATAATCATGTTTTTTAGGCAAATTACTCACCACACTTTCTTTAAGTCCATATATCTATTATATCTTATTAATTATAATTTTAGCAAGAATTGTAGGATTAAAGTTTGACTTTCAGTGTCCTAAATATTGACATAAAACCAATTATCCAGTGGACACATTGCATATCCACTTAGATTCCAATATCCAACAGGATTATTTTGACAATAAGCATAAAGATTTAGTCCATCGCCTCTATATACATCTTCTTGGATAAAACTACCTAGAACAGGATTATAATATCTAGCTTTCAAATAGTATTGTTGAGTTATTCCATCAAATTGTTGGCCAGTATAAGTTATTCTATTATGAATTTCTTCTTTTGAATCAAGTACATTACCAAAAGCATCATAATAATATTCATTCTTAATATTTCCAGAATCATCTGTTATAAAATCAGTGCTTCCCTGCTCATCAACAGAATAACAATACCTAGGCAAACTGTAATTTATTGAGCTGTTTAAGTGAGAGTCCAAATTTATAATTTGGTTACTCGAACTTACTCCTGCAAACGTATGTGAGCAGTGAGTTTCATTAGAATACTCTCCAATATCTGCTGCAACAATTTCATAACCCCTAATAAACCTAGAAATTACATTATCATTCTTATCTTATCATTTATACTTTGGATTTATATTTTCACTTTTATAGAAATTCTAACAATTATAAATCCCTCATCTTAATTAATACTAAAATGAGGGATATTAATCACAAAAAATTATTTATTACTAATCTAAATCAATTATTGATGGTTCTAAAATAGTAAGTAATTCTTCTAAATTATTAGCAATTGTTCTAAATGTACCTTTATCATGATTTTCAATTTTTATTTTTCCTGTACTATTTTCCATAAAAATTAAGTATCCATGTTCTTCTTCCATACCTATAGGTATATATTTTAATTCATTGTTATGAGCTTCTTTATACCCTATTAACTTGTTTTGGAACATTTCTAATTCTCTTTCTGGTACTACAACTTCAAGAGTTATATCTTTTTTCTTAAATTTCCCTTCTAACTCCAAAAACCAATATGAATTAAAATACTCTTTAATATCATTATTTATATTAACACACAAAATTTTCTCTATATGCTCAAAACTATTTATTTTATTTTTCTTTATGGGTTTCCACTTACACCAATCATCCTCATTAGATTTACCTACATATATTCCTATGTTATCTATACCTTCTTTAGGTGTCATTGGTAATCCTTGTTTTGTTTTGCTATATCCTTTTATCATTTTTTCAAAATATTTATCTAATGCTTTTTTTACACTCATTTCATTTTATACTCCTTCTATTTAATTTTATTCCAATTTCTAGTTCTAACTGTATTATTTTTTATTATTTCTGCTTCATTAGCTAACAGTTCATCTAATGTGTTTTCTACTAAAATTCCAAATTCCTTCTCTATATTATGAACACCTCCATATCCTGGATGCAAACTATCCGGTATTGGCATAGCTTGACTACCTCCTCCTATATGATGATGCCTAATTATTTCTTTATTATTATCAGAATATTGAGGAAAATACTTTATAAATTGTTTATCTACTTTAGGACTTTTACCACTGTTTATTCTCTTTAAATTTTCTTTACTGAAAATTTCAGGTTGTTGCTCTTGTAGTTGTTTGAAGAAGAATTTAGAATCTCTCTTCCACCCTTGAGAATTACTATTGTTCTTATTCTTGCCTACATATGGCATTTCTACAATATAATTTGGATCACCTAAATATTTAGAATCAATTCCACTAATATCAATTCCCCTATAATTTCTTATTTTTGTTTCATAATCTACGTTACCATTACTTAAACTTTCCCAATGCTCTTTATATCTTTTTCCATCCTCATAAGACATTTCTCCAAAAGCACTCGCTTTAGTCTCACAAGAATACCCACTAGGATCATAATACCCCACAGGATTATTTCCACAATAAGCATACAGATTCAGCCCATCGCCTCTATATACATCTTCTTGTGTAAACCTACCGATGACAGGGTTATAGAATCTAGCTCTTAAGTAGTATTGCTGAGTTATTCCATCAAACTGTTGTCCTGTATAAGTTATCCTATTATGAATTTCTTCTTTTGAATCAAGTATATTACCAAAAGCATCATAATAATATTCATTCTTAATATTTCCAGAATCATCTGTTATAAAATCAGTGCTGCCCTGTTCATCAACAGAATAATAATATCGTGACAAACTGTAATTTGTCGAGCTGTTTAAGTGAGAGTCCAAATTTATAATTTGGTTACTCGAACTTACTCCTGCAAACGTATGTGAGCAGTGAGTTTCATTAGAATACTCTCCAATATCTGCTGCAACAACTTCATATCCTCTAGTAAATCTAGAAATTACATTATCATCAGAATCTGTTTCAACTAATATATCTCCATTTTTATTGAAAATAAATCTGCTTAACTTTTCATTTTCTTCTATTTCATACCTTAAACCTTCTGTATCATACCTACTTACTAAAGTGTTTCCTTCTTTTGTTATAGCTTTTACTGCTTGATTTAATGTATTATATTCAAATAGATTATTTCCATCTTTTGTTTCTTCTTTTATTGTATTTCCTTGATTGTCGTAAGTAAAGTAGTTTACTCCATTTTTGTTATGAAGTTCTTTTAATTGATTCTTTACATTATAAACATACTTTTCTGTTATATCATTAGTTGTCTTACTTAATCTGTTTCCTACTTTATCGTAAGTAAAGCTTTCGCATCGTTCATCATAGCTACTATCAACTAATCTATTCATGCTGTCATAAGAATAGAAATTTTTATGCTGACTGCTTACTTTTTGTAGTCTATTTCCATTTAAATCATAAGCATATTTATAATCTACTAGTACTTCTCCTGTTGATGTTATTGTAACTAGACTTTCTACATTTCCATCACCATCATAGGTATAATCTGATTTTATTCCATTTCCTAAAGTTACAGATTTTATATTATCATTTTTGTAATAATCATAAGATGCTAAAGTATTTTTATTGTCATCTAAAATTGTCTTTACTCTATCAGCATCATCATAACTATAAATACTGCTCTTTCCTGTGATGTCTTTTATACTCTTGATATTATTATTCTTATCATAAGTATAACTTATTAAGGTTCTTCCTGATGCACTCTTACTTTCAAGTAATTTTTCATCATTATATGTGTAATTATACATCATATTTCCAGTGTATGCATTATTAAGTGTTCCATCTGGATTGTATTTAAATCTTTGACTTATTACATTTAGCTTATACTTTTCATATTCATTAGCTTCATATTTAGAGTTATTATTTTCTGTTATTTGATGATTTTGCTCTTCTAATTTTTGCCTTTCTTTTTTCTCTTTCATTCTTTCTGTAAAGCTTCTACGACGTGGTGCTTGATTCATTGAGATATTTGAAATTCTCTCTTCTTCCTTCTTTTCATCTTCCTCAGCTTTTCTTGCTTCTAAAGCTATTGCATCCTCATCCATTTGATATGCTTCAACTGAAACTATATTTCTATCAATATTATATTTTCTATCAACATGATTTTCATTTCTATCAATGTGCTTTATTAAATTTCCTTCTTCATCATAATAGAAGTATTCACTATTTCCTTCTTGATCTTTTATTTCACATACTTGTCCTAAACTATTATAGAAGTATTCAATAGTTCCACCGTTTGCATCAGTAGTTGAAGTTATATTTCCTGCATAGTCATATGTGTATTTCTCTATTCCACCTTCTGGAGTTGTTATTTGAATTATTCTTCCCCAGTCGTCTAAAAGATAACTTGTTTCATTTCCATTACCATCAGTAATTCCGGTAATATTTCCTCTTGCATCATAGCTATAGCTTTGAGCTTTTTTATTTTCTTTCTTTGAATTTGGAGTTACAACATCCTTTATTTGACCTAATAATGTATAAGTATATTCAACCTTATTATTTTCTCCATCCACTGAAGTTTTTAAATTCCCTTTTGGATCATACGTATTTTTAGTAACTGTTTCTCCTAAAGCATTTTTGACTTCAACTACTTGTCCTTTTAAATTATAAAAATAAGTTGTTCCTACCCCATTATCTTTTTCACTATCATATTGCTTTGGAAATACTTGTTTTATTATTCTATCATTTTTATCATAAAATAATCTTGCTGTATTTCCACTTACATTAGTGAAATGAGTAAGTCTATTTTGTGAATCATAAGTATAGTTCTTTTTCCTTTTATCGATTTTAAAGTTAATCTCTTTAAATAGCTTTTCGTTTTCCTTCTTGTTTTCATATCTTGTTAATATATCTAAATCATAATTAAATTCACTTGAATATTTAGAATTTATAAGTTTTGCTTCTTCTCCACTATATTCATTTATGCTTATTATATTGTTAGCTTTATCATAGGCATAAACACGACTTCTAAATATATTATTTGTTTCATCTTTTTCATGCTCTTCTATAATTCTATCAATTTCATCATAAACTTTTACTATTTCATAACCTTTTGGAGTTATTATCTTAGTTAAATTTCCATTCTTATCATATTCATATTTTGTTATAGACCAAATATTTTTTCCTTAACTTTTAAGTAGAATTATTGAGCCTAGGATTTCCTTACTTATCAGCTTACATATCCATACTATCCTTGTTTTACTTACCTCTAAAGGTACTGATGTTGACTATCAAGGAACTTCTTTAAAATCATATGTATTTATTTAACCATAAAAAAATGAAATGAATCAGCCTACTTAAATTTCAGCTGATTCATTTCATTTTTTACTGCATTATTACAGTTATGCAGTTATTATTAATTTATATACATTATAACCAATCAAGATCTATTTCAGTCTGCTCTTCAAATTTATTTAATATTTCATCAGTAGTTGCTCCAAAGTATATAATATTTTCATGAGCAAAATACACTGCTAATATATTTCCATCATTAGATACGTAACTAAGACGCTTATTTTCTTTACTTTTTGTAGTGCATAATGGTTTAAAATATTCTTCCAATATTATCTCTTGGGCATCTAATACAGCACTTGCATCTAATAAATTTATGGTTTGAAATACTATACAATTTGCAATAAAACTGGATAGTTCCTCATAGTCTAACCAGTTAGATGTATAATCATTATATATCGCTACTTTTACATTAATACATTCTCTTTCTAAATCATTGACATAAATTCCATATTTTTCAACATATTCATTTGAGTACCCTATTATTAAAAAGTCTTTTTCTATTTCTAGTTCTTCAAGATTTTTAAATATATAGAAAGCAGTTAACATATTCTGATTTTTATTATATTGAATATAAAAATTTTTTAATACCTCAGGCAATTTTATGTTTAATTTATTTTCAATTAAATTTATCTGTCTTATATTATTTTCTACATTTACTTCTTTATTGTTCAATATGATTTCATCAATTTTATTAAAAATTTCTTTCAATATTTTCACCCAAATTCCTATAATTTACTCTTTAGTTAAAAATGTCGTCATTTGTTAATTTTCTTTCAATCCATCTAAAGCTTACTTTCATTTTATTTTCTACTTCTTCTAATTTACTTTTATCATTTGAACCTAAAATTAACAATTGTTCATAATGAAGATATATTGCCATAACATTTTCTTCTTTATCATAATAACTATATTTAGTTCCTCTTGAAAGTTTTCTTTCCTCACTTACCCTATATAGAATATTTTTTATATTTTTTTCTAAATTTTCTTCATCTATTTTTATTTTAGCTTTAACTCTCATTAAATTAATTCCTTGCCAAAATACATTATTTAATATATATTCTGATAAGTTTTTAGCCTCAATATACCATGTACTATCATTCTCTTGTTGCAACCTAACAATTGGATCATCCTTATTTATATCTTTTATTAGAATACCATATTTTCTATACTTATCTATTAATTCATAAAAAACAATTCCTTCATCTATTATTTGCAAATCATCTAATGGCAAAAAAAAATGATATGAATTTAAAATTCCTTTGTCATTTCCAAAAATCTCATAAAATTCTTTTAGTGGTACTGGTAAAGATAATCCTAACCTGTCTTCACATATTTGAATTTGTTTAATTGTAGCTCCTTTATTAGCAAAATCTTTTCCATATAAATTTATTGCAATTTTTTTTAAATAATCCTTGATCATATTCCATTTCCTTCCTTACATTACTTATTTATTATTAAAATAGGAAAATTAAAACAATATACTTATAAAAATAAAAAATATATAAATATCAAAGTTAATATTTTGCGCGCTTCCATCTTCCTTTATTTGTTTTCCAATACCTATGACTACTAATTTGCTTACCATTATTATCATATATTTGTTGTATCACTGAACCTTTTAATGTTTTATTTCCATTCATAAGTGGTGCATTCTTTTCATCAACAGGTGTCCATTTATATTTATATCCATTAGACGATGCTTTATAATTAATATTTACTTGTTTTTCAGTTACAGTTGTTCTTATTGCAGGTTGACATCCTGGTCTGCATGGTGGTAGGGTTCCTTTCATTTTTAATTTATCTCCTGGTTCTAAATCATCCTCTACAAAATTTAAAAATTTTCTTTCTGTATGAGTTAACAATGCCTCTTGCTGATTTAATCTACCTTTCTTTCCTTCACTTCCACTAATAAAATCACCATCAAATAATACTTCACCATTTCTTGAATGCTCACCATACATTTTATGATGATCATTATTAGCTTGCGTACTTCCTTTTGCTTTGCATACATTAGCATCATACCCACTAGGATCATAATACCTAACAGGATTATTTCCACAATAAGCATAAAGATTTAGTCCATCACCTCTATATACATCTTCCTGAGTAAATCTACCGATCACAGGGTTATAGAATCTAGCTCTTAAATAATATTGCTGAGTTATTCCATCAAATTGTTGACCTGTATAAGTCATTCTATTATGAACTTCTTCTCTTGAATCAAGTACATTACCAAAAGCATCATAATAATATTCATTCTTAATATTTCCAGAATCATCTGTTATAAAATCAGTGCTGCCCTGCTCATCAACAGAATAATAATATCGTGACAAACTGTAATTTATTGAGCTGTTTGTTTTGTCAGCAATGTCAGCTGCGACAATTTCATACCCTCTAGTAAATCTAGAAATTACATTATAATCTTCATCACTTTCAACTAAAATATCTCCATTTTTATTGAAAATGAATTTACTTAATTTCTCATTTTCTTGAATTTCAACTCTTAAGCCTTCTGTATCATATCTACTAACTAAAGTGTTTCCTTCTTTAGTTATGGCCTTTACTTGTTGGTTTAAAGTATTATACTCAAAGATGTTATTTCCATCTTTTGTTTCTTCTTTTATTGTATTTCCTTGCTTATCGTAAGTAAAGTAGTTTATACCAGAATCCTTGTGTAATTCTTTCAATTGGTTCTTTACATTATAAACATATCTTTCAGTTATATCATTTGTAGTTTTTGTTAGCCTATTTCCTACCTTATCGTAAGTGAAATTCTCTTGTCTTCCATCATAGCTTGAATCAACTAATCTGTTCATGCTGTCATAAGAATAGAAATTCTTATGCTTTGAACTTACTTTTTGTAGTCTATTTCCATTTAAATCATAAGCATATTTATAATCTACTAATACTTCACCATTTGATGTTATTGTAACTAAACTTTCTACATTTCCATCACCATCATAGGTATAATCTGATTTTATTCCATTCCCTAAAGTTACAGATTTTATATTATGATTTTTGTAATAATCATAGACTGCTAAAGTATTTTTATTATCATCTACTATTGCCTTTACTCTATCAGCATCATCATAACTATAAATACTGCTCTTTCCTGTGATGTCTTTTATACTCTTGATATTATTATTTTTATCATAAGTATAACTTATTAAGGTTCTTCCTGATGCACTCTTACTTTCAAGTAATTTTTCATCATTATATGTGTAATTATACATCATATTTCCAGTGTACGCATTATTAAGTGTTCCATCTGGATTGTATTTAAATCTTTGGCTTTATCAATATTATACTTTCTATTAACTATATTTTCATTTCTATCAATGTGCTTTATTAAATTTCCTTCTTCATCATAATAGAAATATTCACTATTTCCTTCTTGATCTTTTATTTCACATACTTGTCCTAAACTATTATAGAAGTATTCAATAGTTCCACCATTTGCATCTGTTGTACTTGTTATATTTCCTGCGTAGTCATATGTGTATTTTTCTATTCCACCTTCAGGTGTTGTTATTTGAATTATTCTTCCCCAGTCGTCTAAAAGATAACTTGTTTCATTTTCATTACCATCAGTAATTCCTGTAATATTTCCCCTAGCATCATAATTATAGCTTTGAGATTTTTTATTTTCTTTCTTTGAATTTGGAGTTACAACATCCTTTATTTGGCCAAGTAATGTATAAGTATATTCAACCTTATTATTTTCTCCATCCACTGAAGTTTTTAGATTTCCTTTTGGATCATAGGCATTTTTAGTAACTGTTTCTCCTAAAGCATTCTTAACTTCTACAACTTGTCCTTTAATATTATACTTATATGTTGTTCCTACCCCATTATCTTTTTCACTATCATATTGCTTTGGAAGTACTTGTTTTATTATTCTATCATTTTTATCATAAAATAATCTTGCTGTATTTCCACTTACATTAGTGAAATGAGTAAGTCTATTTTGTGAATCATAAGTGTAATTCTTTTTCCTTTTATCGATTTTAAAGTCAATCTCTTTAAATAGCTTTTCGTTTTCCTTCTTGTTTTCATATCTTGTTAATATATCTAAATCATAATTAAATTCACTTGAATATTTAGAATTTATAAGTTTTGCTTCTTCCCCGCTATATTCATTTATGCTTATTATATTGTTAGCTTTATCATAGGTATAAACACGACTTCTAAATATATTATTTGTTTCATCTTTTTCATGTTCTTCTATAACTCTATCAATTTCATCATAAACTTTTACTATTTCATAACCTTTTGGAGTTATTATCTTAGTTAAATTTCCATTCTTATCATATTCATATTTTGTTATAGACCAAATATTTTTTCCTTTATTCTTAGAAGATATAAATTTACCATCTATCTCTTCTTTCTTCTCAATTAAATTTCCTACTTTGTCATAAACATAATGAATTATTTTATTTGTAGTATCATTAATTTTAAAGCTTTCATATATTTTATTGTTTAAGCAATCATATTTATATCTTGCCTTAGCTCCACATTTATCTTTAACTTCTATAAGTCTATTTTCTTTATCATAAGTAAAGTAAATTTCATTATAATTGTTGCATATTTCATCTTCAAATATAGCATCAATTCCATGCTTTTCTAATATCTTATTTCCATTTTTATCATAGCAATATGAAGTTACTTGATACTTAATTTTACTTTCTAAATTTTTATTATCTGCACTTTCATTTGAATCTATATCTATTATTTCAACAGGAACATTCTTTTCAATTAAGTTGTTAGCTAAATCATATTTAAATAATGTGGCATTTTTGTCATTATCTATTTCTTTTATTATATTTCCATGAAGATCATATTCAAAAGTTTTTTCTGTAATTTCTGTTTCTTCATTATATATAGACGTTAATTTATTCATACTATTATAAGTATAACTAAACCCTACTCCATCATCAGTTTCTTTATTGTAGTATTCTGGGCTTATATGCCTTATAACATTTCCATTTGCATCATAATAAAATCTTTCAATTCCACCATCTAGGTAAATAGTTTTTATCTTTCTATTATCTTTATCATAAACATGCTCTATTCCTAATCCATTGTCAGTTTTATCATCATAATAATTAGGATTTATTTCTTTTATTATGTTTCCTTCACTATCTCGTATACTTTTATCTATAATTCCAAGTGGGTTCTTTATTGATATAAGTCTATCCATATGATCGTATTTATAGTAATAACCTTGTCCATTTTGCTTATTATTTAAGCATACATTAGGAGTATAAATACTTATAAGATTACCCATCTTATCATAATATTTTAATGTTACATTTCCATTTCCATCTTTTATTTTTGAAACATAGTCAAGATTATTATATCCAAATTCTATAGTTCCATAATCTGTTGATATTGATGTATTTCTTCCTACTTCATCATATTCATATTCATAATCATAACCACTGTTAGTAGTTACTCTTACAGGATCTTTTCCTTTTTTACCTTCTATAAAACTACCGCTATCATATTCATAATTTGAAATATTATCATTTCCATCAACCTTAGCTGTTATTCTTCCATAAGAATCATATGTGTAACTTTCAGTTTTATATTCTCCAACTGAAATCTTTGTTTTCTTCTCTAATAAATTTCCTTTACTATCATAAGTAAATAGTATTTCTTTTTTCTATTATCTATTTCTTTTATTAAATTTTTATTTTCATCGTATGTGTATTCTGTTATTAGTCCATTCAAAAAAGGATGTAGTAAATTTGTTTTTACACAAATCTTACTACATCCCCGAGAAAGCTAATAATTTAATATTAAAACTCTTTAATTTTCATAGTTTTCTCCATTATTTAATTTTTTTTAATAAACTCAATACTTAATTTAAAGTTTTATAAATTATTAAAATATAGCTAATGTAAATTAGTCCCTTTCCACATCCAGATTATATACTCTTCATCACCAACTTTAAAATCAAATTTCTGTTTATCCATACTACAAGCTAAATCAAACACATCATCATATAAATCAGTATATCATCCATATTTATGTAAACCATCTTGTTTTCTTTCTGAACCGCTTAAATGTATCAGTATTCTTTATAATATTACCTGCTGAATCATTCCCTTTTATATCCTCTATTCAATTGAAATACCTACTTATCACTTACTAATCCATAATAAAAATTGCACTTCTTTTTACTTAACGAGCATATATTCCAGAAAATCTACAGCTCGCTATGTCTTCATAGTTTAAATCTTTATTATGATAATCACTTGCTGTTAATTTCACCTCAAATATGCCACCTGCTTCTACAGGATCTTCTGATCTTTGAGATGCTGATCCTATTTTTTTACCACTTACATCATAAAAACAAAATGACACTTCTACATCACCATAAGCAATATCACTTTGTATAGTTGCATATATATTAAATTTCCCATCAGAATAATCTTCTGCATATTTTAAAAATTTAAATCCTCCTGCTATTTCAGCTCCATCTTGAAATTTTATATCTGTATATTTACTAGAAGGTGGAACATATACACCAGGACACACTATTACATTACCACCATCATATTCTGTTTGCTTATCTTCTTCCTTTATTAACTGAAACATATAAAGCCCTTCATTTTCTCGATTAAATGTATCTGCACTAATATAAATCAAAAAAAGTAAATATGCCCCTTTATCTGTTATTATAGTATATTCATATGTATCTTCAGCTACATATGCTCCACCACCGCTTGATTCTGATGACGGTCCTTCTCCACCATCTATTGAAGTTATTTCAACATCAAGCAAATTCATAACATAATCTATACTTTCGTCAATATTTTCAGCTTCTTTTAACGCACTTATTGAAAATAATTTTTTCAAGCCTTCTTTATCTTTATTTTTCAAAACTTCGAATACTTCTTTTGAACGTTTATCACGTATTTTACTGCTTTCATTTAATTTGTTTAATCTTTTATTTATCATCTTGTCTTTTAATGAATCACATGATATTAAATTAAATGAAAATATAACAGCAGTTATTATTAATGTTATTTTTTTTATATTCATAAATCTCTCCTTAAAATTATAAATTTTATAAAACCCTTAATAATATCTTATATTTCTATTTCCATTTATAAGTAGCAATATAATTTTCATCATCAAAATCCCATATATTACGATTTCTTTTTTTACATGATTCTTTAAGATTTTCCCACATATAAGTATGCTTTGAAAAATCTATAGTTCCTATAGATATAAGATCTTTCACATTATAGTCTTCATATGCAGGATTAAATCCAGTACACCACCATTTATTCTCTTCTGGCTTCCAATCATAAATTACATTTCCACTAGTATCCTCCACTCTTAATGTCATAGGCATTGCATCATTAGTATCACATTCCCAAAGTGGTTCTCCACCTTTATATATTCCTGTTTCTGCTCCAACTCCAAGATTTAAATAATCACCTTTCCATAACCAAACTATATAATCATCGCCATCTACTGAAAAATCAAATTTTTGTTTATCCATACTACAAGCTAAATCAAATACATCATCATGTAAATCAGTATATCCTCCATATTGCTGCAAAACATCTTGTTGAGCATGGTAAACTCCATTTTCGTCTCTATCAAATCCACCTATATCAAATAATTCAGGAAAATCTCCTTCTTGAGTTTTCTTTTTAAACCATTTGAATGTATCAGTGCTTTTTATAATATTTCCCGCCTCATCGCTATTTTTCAGCTCGTTTATGCTGTTTTCAAAACCGACCATGCTACCTTCTGGATCTGTTAGCCAATCTTCTTTTAACATAGCACCTACTAACAATTTAAATTCTTCTAATATTTCTTCAAAATCCTCATCAACATCAATATCGCCATCTCCATCAAAGTACAGTTCTCCAAGAACACTATTAGATACGGAGACAGAACTATCAAGTGCCCCAATTGCTACAGTTCCTACTTTTGCAACTGCTCCCACAACACCTTTTACTAAATTTCCAATACTAAAATCCATTTTATACTCCTCCTTCTGCAAAAGGAGCATAAGTTTCTTTACAGCTTCCATTTTTTATTACATTATTACCTTTTATATGGAATTCGCCTTCTATTGAAACTCCATTTTCTGTATTTCCTTAGGCACATTCAAAATAATAACAAGTCAATATCCTAGTCTATTTCGTGTCATGTTGCGTCAGCATAATGGTCTAATAGCTCACTATTAAACCATTATGTTTCCTTGCCTGACGCAAAATATACATGGCATTTTGGACTTGTTATTTTCTTTCATATGCCTTAGTCATTAATATTTGGCTTTGAGCACTTATGTTTATGTTATGTGGTGTTCTTATTACTACTTCTCCACCTGCATTTAGGTTTAATCCAGTTGGACTTGTAAGAGTTACTCCTGCTTCATCTTCAAAATTTATACTTAATGGTTCCTTACTTCCACCTTTTATATTTAAAGCTCCTGGAAGCATTGCTATTTCACTTCCATGCTCTGTTTGAAAGTATCTATTTGTTGCATAAGATGTGCCTTCGCACGTATCTCCATTTTTTCTTGTGCAGCCTGTAATAATTGGTTCTTCATTACCTTCATTTGGGAAATAGAGTCTTACACTTTCTCCAATACTAGGCATTGCATACATTATATTGGTTGTTGGAGGTGCATATCTAAATCAATAAACTTCTTCTTCACTTGTAATTTGAAACATTTATTAACACTAAAAATCCTCCTCATCTTTAATTATATGAATGAGGAGGATTTTATTTGTAGTTCATATATTCTTATACATGTTAATTCTCTATATGCTTCATTTTAAACTTATTTATATTTACTTCTTATTTTTTAAATAAATTAACTCATCATCTTCATCAATTATCATTCTCTTATATGAAGCTTCTGATGGGAAAAGCATTCTTGAAGCTTTAGGTAATATAGGCTGAAAATATCTTTTTAATTTTCTTAAATCTTCATCTGATACATCATCAATATTTTCTGTTAACTGCAAATAGACTCCATTATCGTTCATCGGTTTAACCAAATAGACAGGCGCTTCATTTTTGATTTTTTCTATTCCACCTAATAACTTCACATGATTTTTACTTAAATAATTTCCCCAACTATATCCTCTAAAATATTTATCAAATTTTTCTGATGCCCTAAAATATGTAAGTCCCACATATCTTTCATGTGTGCTGAAAGAGCAATATTTATCCATAGTATCTAATGTAATAAACCCACCTACACATTCTATATTGGCTAACACCATTTTTATTAACTTTTGATATTCCAAACAAACATGCTTAGAATCATCTTTGGCACAAGTCCATTTATTTATTGAAAATTCTATAAGACTTGCCCTTTTAGAATTTTCAATATTTGACACAATATTAAAATTAATAAGCTCTGGAAATATATTTGCTTCTGGGCAATCTATCCCATTAATTGCTGCCTCAATCATCTTTTTATCAAAATGAATAAAAGATATATTTTCTATTTTGCCTTCATTAATTAAAATTTTAGTTTTCTCCCAATTTGATGCTTCATATTTCTGCTTCTTTCGTCCTGAATTAATTACATACGACAAATCCTTATTTATTGGTTTAACTATTTTGTCTATAAACTCTTCTATAATATTAATTATTACTGTTCCCTTATCTAACAAAGAATCATATGTTGAAATACATCCATAGATTCGTCTTGTATATTCTACTTTTCTATTCATGATTTATTTCACCTCATTATATATTTATGGTACTGGTATTAAATTTCTTGGAGGAAATAATCGAGATCCCTCTGATATTATTACATATGCCACCAAAGTTGCACCAGCAAGCCCAGTTATTGCCTCCATTTCTTCCCAAAAGCCTTTTGAATGATCTGCTGGATAATCATAAGAATCCTCTGATATCTGCAATGAATTAACTTCTGGTACATTTGAAGTACTTGTTTCTAATTGCTCCTGTTCCTGCTCTTGTTCATCTTTCCTATTCACTTCACAATAAGTATTATTAATAACATAATGTAAATCCTTATAACATCTATAAGATCCACTATATTTTATAAGTTTATAACTAATACCAAATATACACAATGCTGAAATTATTAAACAAACTACTCTTTTATAACTTTTATTCTTAAGGAAATAAGTTAATTCATTAATTATAAGCCCTATTAAAAGTAGTGGTATTCCAGGCAAATTTATTAGATAAAAAGTAAAAATTTTATAGTATTCTCCATAAACATTTAACTTTATAAATAAATATCCCAATAATGAAATTATCGCCCAGCTTATTAAATATGTGAAAACTATTATTCTTATCCATTTTTCTACAATAATTCCTGAATTTTCATAATATATTTTTTTACTTTTATCTCTCATACTCCAACTTCCTATTCATCATCTTTCATATTCTTTTTAAATTGATCTAAAGTATCTGATCTAAGAAAAGACTTTAATTTAGGACCTGTAACTGGGTCTTTAAATGCTTCATCTGTTTTTTCTATTATAGTTCGTGTGTTTACATTTTTATTTACAAAATCCATCCAATTTTCAGTCCATTCAGGATTGTCATAATACGGTATCAACTGTGCTACTGTTGGAGGAGTATTAATTATTCCTCTTACATATCCAAGTGTGCACGCATCTGCTGCTGCTCCAACTTCAGCAATTTTCTTATATTTTTCATAATTATCAGGATCATATTCAGCAATAGCCTCCAAATCATCTTTATATGGTTCCATTGAATTTTCATATTCACTAAAAATCCTCCTCATCTTTAATTATACAAGTGAGGAGGATTTTATTTGTAGTTCATATATTTTTATACATGTTAATCTTCTATATGCTTCATCTAATACATCATCAACATTTTCTATTAACTACACTATGAATATTTATAAAACCACTGATTGTCTCATTTCCTTTATTTCCTCATCAGAAATATTACTAAACAATATACCACGAAAAATATTATCTTGATCAAATAAAATATGGTTATCAATATTAATTTCATATCCTATTAAATCCTGTGAAGCCTCTGAATCTAATAAATATAAATTATTATAATTAAAATTTAATATAAAATTTTTCATAATTTTTTCTTCTGGAGGATTTGCATCTATATTGAAGCAATCAAATGTAATATTTTTAGTTACAAATGTAATATTTAAATTTAAACTCATTTGACCAATTTTCTCATCTTGAGCAAAGAAACTCACATACTCAATCATTTTATTTTTAGGATTAACAGCAATATCCAAAGGTGGCTTCTTCTTATCTTCATAAAAATAATGATAATTTTGTCCAATTGCTTTTTTATTTGCTTTGACTTTAAATAGTACTAAGCCTTTTCCCATACCTTCAATATATCTTGTATAATCAAATTTAAAATCTGTTGTCTTAATCCTCATTATAATTTCACCTCAATCATTAATATAACATTTTTGCATGGTATACAACACCTGTTTCTGTATTTATACCTAACTCCCAATTTCCATATTTCTCAAAATATCTTCCTGGTGGTTGCGTCGCAAGCTTTTCCATTGCGTCATTTAATTAAGCAGAATAACTTTCTAACATAGCTTGGCTTCTAACATCAATACTCCAATTTTCTTTCCCGAATCTAGAAACATATTCACCCATATGCTCTGTTGCATTTGCATTTGTCCATAAAACATTTGAACCCGTTTTTGGATTAGCATATGAAATGCTATCATCCAATTTAATTTGAAATGTTGCAGGTATTTCTGTTACTGCCATATTATCAGCTGTTCCAGTAATATTATCCCAAACTGTACCTGTAGGATTATCTACCACTTCAGTAATTTTCTCAACTTCACTAATAACTTCTGATTCTTTACTAACCTTCTCAGCTTCACTAATAACTTCTGATGTTTTAGCAATTTTTTTCAGATTTATTAAGTTTAGTAACTGTAGGATCGAATAATAAAGCTGCCTCAAACAATGCCTTTCCTGTAAAATATGACTCAGAGTTAGCATCTCCCTCTATTACATCACGTTTATATTCATCTTTAATTTCCTTCCATATAGCTTTTCCTACTCTTGCTGCATATTCTGAATTTCCTTGCTTATCAAGCTACACATCATTCTTATCCTTGTTTTACTTGCCTCTAAATGTATTAGGTTTAATTAGCCATGAACTCATTTATCAGTTATATGCATGGATTTAGGTAGTAGAAAATCTTTCAGTCCTTAGCACCTTCTATTAAAAGAAAATATCAATACTATTGAAGTATCGACATTTCAGTTAAAACTATATTTTCTTTTAATCTAGGTAAAAAAGGGGGGTACGGTAATAGAGTTTTTAAAAAATATTTTTTAATTTCACTAGCATTAAATTACTTTTTAAATTTATCTGCAACTCTTATCCCCCTACTCACTACATTATTTAGATCATGCAATCTCATTAATTTATAATATCATTTCTCAATATTAAACTTTTTCAGTAAGCTTTTTTACAAGTTTTGCATTGAGTCTACTTTAGTCTTCTTATAACATCCCAACTCCTATCTGCTTTTTAAATTTTATTTTTAATATGCTTTTGCTTACATCATTAATTATCATTTCATCACCTATTTTATTAATGCTCTCAACATTCTCAATCTTACAAGTAAAAACTATTAATTCTTGAAAAGTTATTGTTACTTCACAAATTTTCCTATATACATCCATGAACATAACTATTTCAAATCCTTTATCATCCTTTAAAGAATAAATAAGTTCACCAGCTTCAACCTCTCCAACACTAATAGGTTCATTACAAAACAACTCTAATAACTCATACTCATCATATTTAATAAACATATATTCTACTCCTTTACTTAGAGCTGAAACTGTAATTACAAAAGTTAATGGTAGTAATATTTTTACTATTACTACCATTTTACCATTAATTTAATTTTTATTTAGCTAATCACTACAAAATTATAATTATGCAGTAAACTTTATGTTTTTGTAGTTACTTTATTTAAACAATGTAGCTACCTGCTAATTTCAATGTTCCGATATTCCATTAATTATATTTTCAGAATCTTTCCAAACTGATATGATTCTAGTGCATTCCTTTTCTTATAATGAAATAATCCTACCACTACATCATCAGCATCTTTGTAAATATGGTGCTTTAATTTTCCTTACTAGATCACAGTTGACATTCTCCATGTGTCTTTCATACAGCTTCTTATAACATAATTTATTCACTTCTTAAAATATATCCTTCTACAGATTGAATCAATCCAGATTCAGCTTGAAATTGAACATTTATATTTCCGGATATTGTTATATCAATCAATTGATTTTCAGTTCTTTTTATTTCAATATTACCAATATAATAATTAGTATTTGCATTAATATTTAACATAGATATAGCAAAAAAGTCAAGTTCTAGCATTACTGAATTATAATTTCTTTCCTTCCATTTTTTAGGTGGAGATTCAGGATAAAACGGCATCTTAAATGCAATCGTAATTCTGTTTCCACTATCAGAAATAGCTAACTTAGTTATCTGTACCTCTCCTAACATTGGCACTGAATTATATAGAGTTCTTAAAAACTTGTTATTATCTAAACAATCATACCACATAAATATTCTCCTTTTCTATTTTTTAAATATTAAGATGCATCTTTATTTGAGCTAGATATTCTTGTATCTTCTCATTATCCTCCGAGTATTTAGTTATATGATTTTCACAAGTCTGTAAAAGGTATCTATAAAACATACTGTTTTCTACAACAACCATTGTATCCTCATCATCTGCAGGCTTCCAGAAAAACAAAGTAACACAACCTTCAACATAATCCTCATCATCTGGATCAAATGAACAAGAAATATACTCTGCACCTTGGCCCTTCATTTCTGCCATTGTCTTCAAAGCACTAATTTGTAATTTTCCTAAAAAACATATATTATCAAAATAATAATTTAAATACTTTTCTTTTTCTCCTGAAACTCTCATTTCTTTACCTTCTTTCTAAATAGTAATTTTAATTTGGTACTATTGGGAAAAAGTTGGTTACTTCTCCATTTTCTATATAACCACGAAATTGTAGGCCATTAGATACACTTCCTTCGATGATTCTTCCGTTAATTGTACCATTTTCCATTGCCTCTTTACCCCACTTTAACATCTGGTTGCCTGGAATCTTATTAGGCTCAAAAACTGTCTTTGGCTCTCTAATATTTTTAAATCCTATAAGTTCACCTCTTCCATTATAAGATGGTATAGTATATTTTTGAGCATATACACCATCTATTGTCGGATGTGGTATCGGATCGCCTATTTTTAATTCATTCAAAGAAAAACCTGTACTTTCTAATGTACTATTGAAAAAATCTTCACTGTGTGCTCCAAGAACTCCTCTTTGCTTTGGCCCAATACCTTCTCCCATAATAAAATGATGATCTGGCTTAGTTAAAGGTCCGATAAAATCAGTATCACCAGGTTCAAATATGCTTGTGGGTTTAGCCACCCCCTTATTTATACCACCAAACTCTTCTGGTACTCCAACTCCGCTTTTTTTAGGCACAGAACCTTTGGTTTCCTTAATTCCAAAAATAGCTGATGCTGTTCCAAAACTATTTAACCAATGTTCTTTTGATAAAGGATCTTTAGGATTAAATGTCTCATTTACCATATCTACATTTCCTAAAGTAATCCAATTAGAAAAATCATAAAATGAATTAAAGGCTTTTTCGGATCTTTTTACATTTTCTTTTACAATATCTCTGTCATCCTTGTTTTACCGACTCCTAAAGATGTTAGTATTGATTAACAAGGAACTCCTTTATCAGATGCTTATACTTGAAAAACTGCTAAAAAGATTTTAATCACCTATCAATTTCTATTTAATCAGTTGTTTTAGCCTTTATTCATCACTTTTAAATTAAATGCCACTCTTATTCGTAGTCTTTTAAAACTCTGTTTTCTGATGTGTTATCGTTGTTTTTTGATATAATTCTTTTAAATGATGTATTTATAGCATATGATAACTACTAAAAAAATAATGAACTAGCCTACTTAATTTCAGCTAGTTCATTTCATTTTTCACTACATTATTTAGATTATGCAGCATAATTTAAATTCTACTATATAGTAGAAATCATTAATATTAATTACGACATATAGCTCCAAATAAAATAATATATTTTTGTCGTCAGTTTTTATAAAATTTGTAGTGAGTTCAATTTAAATAATCTGTACTTTTTTATATAATTTATACATTATTTTTGTATTAAGTAGTTCTGGGTTAATTCTCCCAACTTCGCTTAAATATTGATTTGCTTTCATTTTTACTTTATACTTAAACTCACTAAATGAAATGATTGTTTCTTTCCAAGTCGGATACTTAAAATCCTCTTTTTTAACTGTAATAAGAAAGGCACCATCGCTTTCTCCTGAATACTTAGCAAAACTTACTGTTAAAACATCGTCATTTCGAATAAATTCAAGCCAACTGTCAACACACTCTATTTCTTTTAAAGCAACATATTTTGATTTTTCTTCTAATATCAATATTACTTCCATTAATAAATCAAACCAAAGTGTTATCAATTCATGACCTACTTCAAATTCATTTAACTTATTATCATGATAATATCCTTCAATATTTCCATTAAAGTTAAGAGCAAAAAACCCCTCAACATCAGCTCCATCAGAATCAAATTGATGTGCATTAATATTACTTAAATATTCTAAATCATCTACAATTCTAAAATTAATATCAAACATTGTGTCACCTACTTTCCAAAGTTTATAATTTCATCATAAGTAAATTTATGATTTCCAAATCCAGTTGAAAATTTTCCTTCCCTCATAAATATATTAATTTCTTCTCCATATATCTTATAGGTATGATATCCATCTGTTATTCCTTTACTTACCGCATCTTTATAAGCACTATTTAAAGCATTTGTAACCTGTTCTTCAGTCCAGCTTGGATTAAAAAAGGATTTTTTACTTAGATACCCTTCAACAACTTCTTTTGACTGATACGGAACTTGTTTTACATACCTACTAACAATATGGTCATTCATTGGATGCTTTAAAGCCTTACTGCTAAGGTCTTCGATAGCTTTACCTGTCCTATTACCTAAATTTCCAATACCACTTCCAGCAATAAATTCACTCTCAGCACTAAAATTACCAGATATTATATTTTTAGCAGATTTAATACCACTAATTGATGCTGTTATTCCTGCTTCAGTCAACATTCCTACTGAAAAATCTCCATAAAGTTCTGCATATTCTGGAGTCAAACCATAACATTCACCAACGAAAGTTATATGCTCCTTGAATGGTAATATAGTCCTATCATAAACACCTTTAACTAAATATTCAAGTTTATATTCTCCTGGTAAACTGTGAAGTTTTATATTATCATTCTTATACTCTGGTATTGGTTCAAGACCTGTAGGTTTCTTTGTTATATATGTTTCTCCTGAAATATATGTTTTTTTTGAAATATATCTCTTTTCTAAATTTAGATTAACTCCTTTAAGACTTTGAGATGAATCATCACACTTACTTTCTGTGCTTGATGAACCTGAACCAAATGAAAATATAAAAGCCCCAACCAACAATTTAAATACATCTTCAAGCAGTTCTTCAGCTTCTTCATCATCAATCTCACCATCTTCACAAGCATTTGCAAATTCAGCTGTAACTCCGAGAACTGCTTCTGCTACTCCAACTATTGCTCCAGCAATACCCCCAAGAATTCCTCCTCCTTTAGCTACTGGTGATAATTTATTAACTACTGCATTTGCTACTTTTGCAACTGCTCCTACAACACTTTTCACTAAATTTCCAACACTAAAGTCCATTTTATACTCCTCCTTCTGTAAAAGGAGCATAAGTTTCTCTACAGCTTCCATTTTTTATTACATTATTACCTTTTATATGGAATTCTCCTTCTATTTAAACTCCATTTTCTGTATTTCCTTAGGCACATTCAAAATAATAACAAGTCAATATCCTAGTCTATTTCGTGTCATGTTGCGTCAGCATAATGGTCTAATAGCTCGCTATTAAACCATTATGTTTCCTTGCCTGACGCAAAATATACATGGCATTTTGGACTTGTTATTTTCTTTCATATGCCTTAGTCATTAATATTTGGGTTTGTGCAGTTATGTTTATGTTATTTTTTGTTCTTATTATTATTTCTCCACCTGCATTTAGGTTTAATCCAGTTGGACTTGTAAGAGTTATTCCACTTTCATCTTCAAAATTTATACTTAATGGTTCTCTGCTTCCACCTTTTATATTTAGAGCTCCTGAAAGCATTGCTATCTCACTTCCATGCTCTGTTTGAAAATATCTATTTGTTGTGTCAGATGTTTGTCCACAAGTGTCTCCATTTTTTCTTTTGCAGTCTGTAACAATTGGTTCTTCGTTGCCTTCACTTGGAAAATAGAGTCTTACAATTTCTCCAATGCTTGGCATTGCATACATTATATTTACTGATGGTGGTGCATATCTAAACCAAAAAGCTTCTTCTTCACTTTGATTTTCGTCTATATTTAAATGAAGCTTTATTAACTCTTCTTTTACTGCTAGAACTTTTCCTTCAATAGATGCTCCATTTAAAAGTGAATTATATAATTTTGTTTGCCATACACCATTTTTTCTGCATAATTTATATTTATAGATTATTTCCTCTTTATTCCTATAGGCTTCATACTCTCTAACATATAATTCTTTCTGCTTAAAATAAATTTCAGAACAATTACCTTTAAATTAAATAAAGATAATACAGTTTATTATTTGTATTATCTTTATTTTACTTCAATTATCCTTCATCTTTTACTGGTTCTATACTCAATAAGATATTGGTATTAGGTAAGTATTTTATCCTTACTTTCTTAACATTATCAAATTTTGCTTTAAACTTATTAAACTCTCTTTTTTCTACTATATTTCTTTCCACTTGAAATTTAAAATCTATAGTTTCTATATATGTTGTTGATAATACCATCTTTCCATGTGATGTATATATATATATATCCTTTAATTCTTGTACCTCTTCACAATAAGTATTATTAATAACATAATGTAAATCCTTATAACATCTATAAGATCCACTATATTTTATAAGTTTATAACTAATACCCAATATACACAATGCTGAAATTATTAAACAAATTACTCTTTTATAACTTTTATTCTTAAGAAAATAAGTTAATTCATTAATTATAAGTCCTATTAAAAGTAGTGGTATTCCAGGCAAATTTATTAGATAAAAAGTAAAAATTTTATAGTATTCTCCATAAACATTTAACTTTATAAATAAATATCCCAATAATGAAATTATCGCCCAGCTTATTAAATATGTGAAAACTATTATTCTTATCCATTTTTCTAAAATTCCCCCCGATGTTTCATCATATATTTTTTTACTTTTATCTCTCATAATTTACCTTCCTATTCATCATCTTTCATTTTCTTTTTAAATTGATCTAAAGTATCTGATCTAAGAAAAGACTTTAATTTAGGACCTGTAACTGGATCTTTAAATGCTTCATCTGTTTTTTCTATTATAGTTCGTGTGTTTACATTTTCATTTACAAAATCCGTCCAAGGCTTAACCCATTTTGGCTCGTGTATAGGAAGTAATTGTGCTACTGTTGGAGGAGTATTAATTATTCCTCTTACATATCCAAGTGTGCACGCATCTGCTACTGCTCCAACTTCAGCAATTTTCTTATATTTTTCATAATTATCAGGATCATATTCAGCAATAGCCTCCAAATCATCTTTATATGGTTCCATTGAATTTTCATATTCCATTATTGGAGTTATTGCCGTACCAATGAGCCCTGCCTTTCCTCCTATAGTTCCAAATTTTTTTAATCCTCCCTTAGATAACTTGACAGCATTTGATTCTACTGATGTTGTTGGCATAAAAAAATCATCTGCTGCATTAACTATTCTTTTCCATAATGAATCACTAGTTTTAACCTTTGCATTTGTTACTACTGCAGAACTTTTGTTAACTATTGTAATTGTATTATTAAACTTTGTCATAAAATCAAAGCCTAATTTTTTTTCTTCATCACTATTTGCTTCTGTGCTTGATGAACCTAAACCAAATGAAAGTATATGAGCCCCAACTAACAATTTAAACTTCTCTTCTAAAAACTCTTCAGCATCATCAATGTCAAGTTCACCATCTTCGTCAACATCTACAACTCCAAGTGCAGCCATAGCTCCAGAAAGAGCCGATCCAGCCGCTCCCCCAGCTGATGAAAACATTCCAGAAATTCCTGATATTGCAGACTTTACTGTATTAACCACTGCTGTTGCTACCTTTGCAACTGCTCCCACAACACTTTTTACTAAATTTCCAACACTAAAGTTCATTTTATACTCCTCCTTCTGCAAAAGGAGCATAAGTTTCTCTACAGCTTCCATTTTTTATTACATTATTACCTTTTATATGGAATTCGCCTTCTATTGAGACTCCATTCTCTGTATTTCCTTTTGTCATGAGTATTTGACTTTGTGCACTTATATTTATGTTATTTTTTGTGCTTATTACTATTTCTCCACCTGCATTTAGGTTTAATCCAGTTGGACTTGTAAGAGTTACTCCTGTTTCATCTTCAAAATTTATACTTAATGGTTCTTTACTTCCACCTTTTATATTTAAGGCTCCTGGAAGCATCGCTATTTCACTTCCGTGTTCTGTTTGAAAGTATCTATTTTTTGTGTCAGATGTTTGTCCGCAAGTGTCTCCATTTTTTCTTGTGCAACCTGTAATAATGGGTTCTTCATTACCTTCACTTGGAAAATAGAGTCTTACACTTTCTCCAATACTAGGCATTGCATACATCATATTTGTTGTTGAAGGTGCGTATTTAAACCAAAAAGCTTCTTCTTCACTTTGATTTTCGTCTATATTTAAATGAATCTTTACTAACTCTTCTTTTACTGCTAGAACTTTTCCTTCGATAGATGCTCCACCCAAAAGTGAATTATATAATTTTGTTTGCCATACACCATTTTTTCTACATAATTTATATTCATAAATTGTTTCATCTTTATTGCTATAAGCTTCATACTCTCTAACATACAATTCTTTCGCTTAAAATAAATTTCAGAACAATTGCTTTCAAATTAAATAAAGATAATACAGTTTATTATTTGTATTATCTTTATTTTACTTGATATAATCTTTACAGTTTATTGAATATTTTATAATCTACATCATGTAATAATTGCTTATTATTCTATTTATATTTTTTGCATATATTATCAATTTCTTGATAAAAACCATCTGGAATGGTATAACCATCTTTTTCTTCAGGTAGTAATCTGGCTACATAACCATAAATTAGAACACCCATGTCATCATAGCTATTTTTACTTGATAATCCTATTACCGCATCTGGAGAAGTGTTAAGCACACTATTATTAGAACGTTCAGTAAATTTTGACTCTTTTAAATAATTCATAATTTCTAATATCTGCCCCTTATCTTTAGTACTAAAACCTCCACCAAAGTATGAAATAGAAATGGTATCAATACTCTCTGGATCTATGCTCTCAAAAAGTCCTACTGTTCTGCTGTTATGGCATGTTCCAATTGATAATATTATAAGAATTATGCTTATTGCAATAAATGTTTTTTTCATAATAGTCCTCCTTCCATATACAAATATATAAATATAAAATAATATTGAAATTATTAATAAAAAGTTATAATTTCAACAATAATTGCATTATTCTCTTTACTTTATTCGCACTTTTCCTTGTCTTTTTCTTATTGGCCATCCCTCACTATCTCTTGGAACATATCTCCACCATGTCGGTTGACCAGTTGTCTCCGCTGGAGCTAAAGAATTTTCTGGAAGTACACCATATTTATCCTCATCTTTATATGAACCTTCTCCTCCTGCAACCTCCTCTGATTTCTCTGGATTTTCATCATTATAAGCATAGACTGTTCCACCATCCCATCCTGTTATCTCATTTGCGTCAACAACATTCTCAAATGCGCTTGCTGTATTTTGTGCATCAGGATTAGCAGAATTACAAGAACTAAAATATAATTCATTCATTTTTTTCTTATTTAAATCAGATATCAATATAGCCTCTTGTTTTTGTTGATATGGAATAACACTTGTATCCGTTGCAATTCTATACCACCAAGTATCTGGATCATTTTTGTGTGTTTCATCTTCAAAATACATAAAGCCTGCACCTGAATAATTATCATCATCTATATCTGGATTTATACTACCATGCAAAATAATTTGAACAGCATCAATATCCTTAGATTCATCATCCATATTATCCCATTCTCGTTTAAAATCACTTGAATTGGTAACTGGCACCAAAATTGGGTCAGTGCCAGGATATTTTTTCTTATATTTTTTTTTCTCTATCTCAGCTTGCTCATCAAATGAATGCTTGCCATCACCAGATTTTATACCTGGTTGATAAAAAATATAGCATACATGATCACTAGTAATATCATTATTTTCTGTGCTTGATGAACCAGAATCAAATGTTACTATGCAAGCCCCAACCAACAATTTAAATACATCTTCAAGCAGTTCTTCAGCTTCTTCATCATCAATCTCACCATCTTCACAAGCATTTGCAAATTCAGCTGTAACTCCAAGAACTGCTTCTGCTACTCCAGCTATTGCTCCAGCAATACCCCCAAGAATTCCACCACTTTGAGCTACTGGTGATAATTTATTAACTACTGCTGTTGCTACCTTTGCAACTGCTCCCACAACACTTTTCACTAAATTTCCAACACTAAAGTTCATTTTATACTCCCCCTTCTGCAAAAGGAGCATAAGTTTCTCTACAGCTTCCATTTTTTATTACATTGCTACCTTTTATATGGAATTCACCTTCTATTGAGACTCCATTTTCTGTATTTCCTTTAGTCATTAATATTTGGCTTTGAGCACTTATGTTTATGCTGTTTCGTGTTCTTATTACTATTTCTCCACCTGCGTTTAAATTTAATCCAGTTGGACTTGTAAGAGTTACTCCACTTTCATCTTCAAAATTTATACTTAATGGTTCCTTACTTCCACCTTTTATATTTAAGGCTCCTGGAAGCATTGCTATTTCACTCCCATGCTCTGTTTGAAAGTATCTATTGGTTGTATCAGATGTTTGTCCACAAGTGTCTCCATTTTTTCTTATGCAACCTGCAATAATTGGTTCATCATTGCCTTCACTTTGAAAATAAAGCCTTGCAATTTCTCCAATAATAAGTACACTAAAAATCCTCCTCATCTTTAATTATAGAAGTTAGGAGGATTTTATTTTTATTATATATTTTTAATATTTTTTTATATATTCTTCCCAAGTATCTGGATAAGTCTTTTTAATATCTTTGAGGGTGTATTGGTTAATTTTACTATCATAATAATTTACACCTTGTCTATCAAATTCATAAACAATTTCCATTTTAATCTTATATTTTTCTGAATCTAATTTATATGTCCAATACCTTAATATATCTACCGGATAAAATTTATCATTAGGATTATCACTTGGCATTGTAACATTTTCTGCTCTATAATAAGGTTCATTTACTTTTGCTTTTTTCTCTACAATTAAATAGTATGCATATTCCATACCTTCCAGTGTAGCACTTGGTCCACCTATTCCCAACGCTGTAATTGCTACTGTATTTCCACTTTTAGTTTTGTAGTTAATATCAGCTCCTGCTTCTACCAAAGCTTTTGTTTTCTCAATTCCACATCCAATTGATTTCATTAATGGACTTGTACCTTTCTCTATAATATCATGATCTCTTCCAACATAATTCTTATTTGGATCTGCACCATAACTTAGTAGAAGTTTTACATATTTAGGATCATTTTTAGCATCGTTATCTATCCAAGAAAAACCTGCGGCTTGAAAAAGTGGAGTTTCTCCCTCACTTGTTGATGCTATATTGGGGTCTGCACCACATTTTAATAATGTCTCTGCTGATTTATACTTTTCCATACCTACTGCCCATAATAACAAAGTAGCACCATATTTAGGGTCTTGATAATTCAATAATTCTTCATTATCTTTTACTATTTTTTCTATAGTTTTAGTTTTTTCATCTCTTACAGCTAGTGCTAATTTCCATGCTGGAGTATCTCTATAAATATTTATATTAATAATTTTATATTCACCATTATTACTTTTACTAGCAATATAATCAATTATATTATTTATTATGTATGTTGATCCACCATTAACCCAGTAACACGAACATATTATTGAAGCGAAAATTAATATTACTACAATAAATTTTTTATCCATACCTTATTTCTCCTTCGCATTGATAATATAATCCTTTATCTTAAGAACTGTTGTACCTTAGGGCTGTTAAATGCTTCATTTAAATTTTCACCTAATTCTTTAATTTTATTATCTACTGTCCTTGATATAATCACCTTTTCATTCGAATTATATTGCTTTATTGATTCTTTTACTGCTAGAACTTTTCCTTCAATAGATGCTCCACTTAAAAGTGAATTATATAATCTTGTTTGCCATACCTCATTTTTTCTGCATAATTTATATGTTATAGATTATTTCTTCTTTATTCCTATAAGCTTCATACTCTCTAACATATAACTCTTTCTGCTTAAAATAAACTTCAGATCCAATTACTTTCAAATTAAATAAAGATAATACAGTCTATTATTTGTATTATCTTCATTTTACTTCAATTATTGTTCATCTTTTACTGGTTCTATACTCAATAAGATATTGGTATTAGGTAAGTATTTTATCCTTACTTTCTTAACATTATCAAATTTTGCTTTAAACTTATTAAACTCTCTTTTTTCTATTATATTTCTTTCTGCTTGAAATTTAAAATCTATAGTTTCTATATATATTGTTGTTGATGAATATTTTCCAGTTATCACTTTTTCATAAATATTATTTAATTCTTGTACATCTTCACAATAAGTATCATTAATAACATAATCTAAATCCTTATAACATCTATAAGATCCACTATATTTTATAAGTTTATAACTAATACCACATATACAACATACTATAATTATTAAACTTATTACCCTTTTGTAACTTTTACACTTAAAAAAATAAATTAATTCATTAATTATTAACCCAAGTAAAAAGAATAATATACCTGGCATACTTATTAAATAAAATATAAAATCTCTATAAAACTCTCCATACATATTTGTTTTTATGAGTATTCTGCTAAAAAGATTCATAATTCCCCACATAGATAAATATGTTAAAACTATTATCTTAATCCATTTTTCCAGAATTCCCCCCGATGTTTCATTAGATACTTTTTTACTTTTATCTCTCATGATTTACCTTCCTATTCATCATCTTTCATTTTCTTTTGAAATTGGTCTAAAGTATCTGATCTAAGAAAAGACTTCAGTTTAGGACCTGTCACTGGATCTTTAAATGCTTCATCTGTTTTTTCTATTATAGTTCGTGTGTTTACATTTTCATTTACAAAATCCATCCAATTTTCAGTCCATTTTGGTTCTTTTCCAGATAATTGTACTACTGCTGGTACTGTATTAATTATTCCTCTTACATATCCAAGTGTGCACGCATCTGCAGCTGCTCCAACTTCAGCAATTTTCTTATATTTTTCATAATTATCAGGATCATATTCAGCAATAGCCTCCAAATCATCTTTATATGGTTCCATTGAATTTTCATATTCCATTATTGGAGTTATTGCAGTACCAATGAGCCCTGCCTTTCCTCCTATAGTTCCAAATTTTTTTAATCCTCCCTTAGATAACTTGACAGCATTTGATTCTACTGATGTTGTTGGCATAAAAAAATCATCTGCTGCATTAACTATTCTTGTCCATAATGAATCACTAGTTTTAACCTTTACATTTGTTGCTACTGCAGAACTTTTGTTAACTATTGTAATTGCATCATTAAACTTTGTCATAAAATCAAAGCCTAATTTTTTTTCTTCATTACTATCTGTTTCTGCACTTGATGAACCTAAACCAAATGAAAATATATGAGCCCCAACCAATAATTTAAATTTCTCTTCTAAAAACTCTTCAATATCATCAATGTCAAGTTCTCCATCTTCATCAACCTTTACAACTCCAAGTGCAGCAATAGCTCCAAAAAGAGCCGATCCAATCGCTCCCACAGCTGCTCCCATAGCACTTTTTACTAAATTTCCAGCACTAAAGTTCATTTTATACTCCCCCTTCTGCAAAAGGAGCATAAGTTTCTCTACAGCTTCCATTTTTTATTACATTGCTACCTTTTATATGGAATTCGCCTTCTATTGAGACTCCATTCTCTGTATTTCCTTTAGTCATTAATATTTGGCTTTGTGCACTTATATTTATATTGTTTCGTGTCCTTATTACTATTTCTCCACCTGCATTTAAATTTAATCCAGTTGGACTTGTAAGAGTTACCCCTGTTTCATCTTCAAAATTTATACTTAATGGTTCTTTGCTTCCACCTTTTATATTTAAGGCTCCTTGAAGCATTGCTATCTCACTTCCATGCTCTGTTTGAAAATATCTATTTATTGTGTCAGATGTGCCTTCGCATGTATCTCCATTTTTTCTTATGCAACCTGTAACAACTGGTTCATCATTACATCCACTTGGGAAATATAGTCTTACACTTTCTCCAACTAAAGGCATTGCATACATTATATTTGTTGTTGGAGGTGCATATCTAAACCAAAAAGCTTCACCTTCACTTTGATTTTCGTCTATATTTAAATGAAGCTTTACTAAATCTTCTTTTACTGCTAGAACTTTTCCTTCAATAGATGCTCCACCCAAAAGTAAATTATATAATTTTGTTTGCCATACACCATTTTTTCTACATAATTTATATTTATAGATTATTTCCTCCTTATTTCTATAAGCTTCATACTCTCTAACATACAATTCTTTCTGCTTAAAATAAATTTCAGAACCAATTACTTTCAAATTAAATAAAGATAATACAGTTTATTATTTGTATTATCTTTATTTTACTTCATATAGTATTTACAGTTTATTGAATACTTTATAAATCATTTGATTTTTTAAAGTACATTCTCAATATTAACTTACATAGTAAAGAATTTCTATTTTTTATCACTTACTCCGGTAAAGTGAACATAACATTAAGAGGATCTTTATTATTAAAAAATTCATAATATAATTTTTTAATCTCTTCTGAATCCCATTCTATATCACTCATTAATAACGCTCCTAAATGTTCTAAAATTTTACCTTCTTTTTTAGTAATTATTTTTCTTTCAACAAGATAATTAGTGCTTCCTGATGTTTTCCATCCCCAATCTGCAATTGCTGCTAAAAGAGATGAACATGAAAATGATATACAATTAATATATTCATATTTTGAACATAATGGATGTACTATTAATAAAAATGTTGAGACTACACTTGAGCGATAGCTTATTTTTTTTGCCAACTCAACTTCTGTATACATTTCCTTAGCCTCTTTGGGTACTATTTCCCATTCATCACTTATATTCATAAATATTTGAACAGCTTGTTTTTTATTCAGTTTTTTAACTATTTTATTAAATAGCTTATCTTTATTAACACCTAAAATTATAAAAGCAATTAAACAATTTTTAGCGTCTTCAATACTAGTAGCATTTTGTGATAAAAGATGTACATATTCATCTAAAAGTTCTTCATTATTATCATATAAAAGTTCTTCATTATTATCATAGTGATAACATAGTACTTCTACTATAATTTCAATAAGAGATGCCCTAGTTGTAATGTCTTTAACAACTGGTATTATGTTAATAAGTTTAAGTATTGAATTCCCCTCTACATATTCAAAATCAGCATATTTTTTTAATACCATTAAGCTTCCTAAAAAAATACTATCATTTTCTTGGCAATAACTATTTATTGTAAAGTTTATTAATTCTTCAGTGATATTATCCTTCATTATAAATCCTCCTCTAATTAGTGTTGTTGTATAACTTTCCATTCTATTCCATTCGATACTTCTCTATAAATAAGTCTCATTATATTATTTACATTATTTGTATCACTTAGATCAAGTGAAGTCCAACCTTCAAAATTATCTCCTCCTGTATTACTTAAATTTTCAAGTTGATGTTCTCTATATTTTGACAATCGTGATGCTGCCACAGTATCTCCTTTTCTTCGAGCCATAAGATCATCAAGATGTTGATTTGCAATTCTTTTTTCTTCCCTAGTAAGTCTTTGTGTTAATCTAATATTTTTATTAGCAGTTTTACTTCGTGGAATTTTTTCATTAAGTGAGCCTCTTGGATTTTCAATTTTCGCATGTTCAGTACCTAATAATTTTTTTGGTGGAATAGTTTCTCCCAAAGCAAAACCTTTCCCCGGTAAAATTGGCATGATTTGTATTGTTAACTCTGGTCCCTTAGGTTCATCAGTATAAACAAGACCATATCTATACGATTTACTGCTTAATATTGTTCCATCATCAAAGACAATATCCTCACAAGAAGGAAGTTCAATTCCATTAAACGTAGAAGGAGGGCATTCTTGCAACTCATAAACATAAGTATATCCACCTGATTTATATGTTATTTGTTCAGGTAAACTTGATACTTGATTTGATAAATACACTTTATGCCCCATATCAAAACCCCAAATATTGCAATTGATATATTCATTTGCCTCTTGTAATGTATAAAGATTTTTTCCAGTATTAATTGTTCCTTCATCTAATACTTCACTTTTTCTATCTATACTATTTGAGCCTGAACCACTAGAACCAAACATTCCTATAAAAGCCCCAACCAACAATTTAAATACATCTTGTAACAGTTCTTCAGCTTCTTCATCATCAATCTCACCATCTTCACAAGCATTTGCAAATTCAGCTGTAACTCCAAGAACTGCTTCTGCTACTCCAACTATTGCGCCAGCAATCCCCCCAAGAATTCCTCCTCCTTTAGCTACTGGTGATAATTTATTAACTACTGCATTTGCTACCTTTGCAACTGCTCCTACAACACCTTTTACTAAATTTCCAATACTAAAGTCCATTTTATACTCCCCCTTCTGCAAAAGGAGCATAAGCTTCTCTACAGCTTCCATTTTTTATTACATTATTACCTTTTATATGGAATTCGCCTTCTATTGATACTCCATTTTCTGTATTTCCTTTAGTCATTAATATTTGGCTTTGAGCACTTATGTTTATGTTGTTTCGTGTCCTTATTACTATTTCTCCACCTGCATTTAAATTTAATCCAGTTGGACTTGTAAGAGTTACCCCTGTTTCATCTTCAAAATTTATACTTAATGGTTCTTTGCTTCCACCTTTTATATTTAAGGCTCCTGGAAGCATTGCTATCTCACTTCCATGCTCTGTTTGAAAATATCTATTTATTGTGTCAGATGTGCCTTCGCATGTATCTCCATTTTTTCTTACGCAGCCTGTAACAATTGGTTCTTCATTACCTCCACTTGAGAAATATAGTCTTACACTTTCTCCAATACTAGGCATTGCATACATTATATTTGTTGTTAGAGGTGCATATTTAAACCAAAAAGCTTCACCTTCATTTTGATTTTCGTCTATATTTAAATGAAGCTTTACTAACTCTTCTTTTACTGCTAGAACTTTTCCTTCAATAGATGCTCCACCCAAAAATGAATTATATAATTTTGTTTGCCATATCCCATTTTTTCTGCATAATTTATATTTATAAATTATTTCCTCTTTATTTCTATACGCTTCATACTCTCTAACATATAATTCTTTTTGCTTAAAATAAATTTCAGAACCAATTTCAAGCATATCTCGCATTTTTATTTTATAGTAAAAATAATCAGTGTCATGATAAACTTCATCTCCACCAGCTTCATGAAATCTTTTTAGATCTTTGAAAGCCTCATAGTTCATATTATCATTTAATTTATAACTACGCTCACTTGGTATTCCAAAATTAAACATATAATTCAAATTTATTATATCACAATATAATTCTGATTTTAACTCACTTGCAATTCTCTTTAAAAAGTTCCAATCTGTTTCCTTATATTGAAATAAAGGCTTATCTATTTTTTGTCCTTTCCCTATATTTTGAGTAAAAGTGTAACCTGAATAATCTTTTAATATTTCATTTATAAGAGCATCATAAGTCATATCAATATTTTGAAAAGATCTGCTCCTTTTCTTTATATCTAATTTAAAACTTGATGTAAATCCATATATTTCTATAATAAATTCCATCAACTTTAAGTTGGATTACTTAACGAGTTTTCCTGGCTTATCAGCTTACGCATCTATACTCTCTTTATATATGTTAACTGCTAAAAAATAATGAACCAGCCTACTTAACTTTCAGCTAGTTCATTTCATCTTTTCACTACATTATTAATATTATGCAGTTAGCTAATATTCACATTTTATTTAGCTTATTCAATTCTTATGGTATTTATTTTTTCAATTAACTTTTTCATTATTATGCATTCACTAACTCTAAGAAAAAATAACCTACTAATTATTTACAACATCTACAATATAATGCATTTCATACTCATAATTATCATCATATCCAATTTCACAATCAAATGTATTTCCCCATCCATCATTTTCTGAGACTTTTGAAAATTTTATTTTATCAATACTTGGTAAATCTATATTATTTTTATTTAGTAAATTTACTATATTCTTAACATGTTTCAATGTTATATCATTTTCAAAATTCTTATATAAATTTGCTCTTCCAACGCTTAAAACTTCTAAAAATACGCTTGTTAAAAGATTTTGTTTTTCTTCAGTAATGTCCTTATAATATTTAAAATTATGAGAAAGAGTATTATTATCTAAACATTCTGGCAATAATATTATTACTTTCATTTCCCATAATTCCAATTTAGAGAAACTTGTAAATTCTAACAAATTCAATACAAATGTATCCAGGCCACTTACTAGTTGAAATTTATTAATTACTTTAAGCAAACAATCTACTGAAAATACAAACCTTCCTCTTATAGATATATTATTAAAATCTAAGCTTTCCATTTTCTCACCATCTTTCTACTTTTCTTTAAATGAAATACTATTGGTCAAATTATACTTATCATATCTTAAATTGATAAAATCACTTTGTCTTAGTTTTTCATTCCTCATATAATCATTTAAATCAGGACAATCTATTTTACTTTTTTCTAACTCCTTTTCAATGCTTAGTATATCTTCTACTGCACTTTTATATGAATATCTTGTATATAAATTAGTTAAACTAATTTTTAATATCTTATCAATAATATTAGCTATACTCTGTTTCTTTTCTTCATTAATATTGTTTAATTCATATCTTTCAATATTTTTTAAATTACGTTTAATGCTATAAATATCTTCTTCCCAACAATCAATATCTTTTTTTGTAAAACCCCAAAAAATTTCTATGCATGCAACTAATTTTTTACTCTTTATATTCCACTCTAGACATAATTTCTCTAGACATGCTATACTGTATGCTACCTCTTCTAACATATTTAAATCTTTAAAATCCTCTTTTTTATGCATTTGTTCCTCCTACTAATAATTTATTCTTGGCATTATTCCATTTTTTATATTATTTAGCACTTAATACATCTTTTACTTATATGGTTCTGCTTGTTGAAGATACCACTGTGTTCCTTTAGTTGTTATTTCACAATTATTACATCTCATTTCAAACATTTGTTTACCTACATTGTAAGAAGCACCCATTAAATCTGATTTGTTTGCTCCTTTTATAAGAGCTTCATTTACAGCTCTTATATCTCCGCAATTTAAAACATTCCAAAACTCTTCTTCTGATATCTCTTTAGAAATAGTAGTTAAATATTTCCTATCAGAGTTCGATAGATATCCTTTGTTAGCATTTGCAAGAACATCTTCATTTAGCTCTATACCTTTTTTATTAGCTAATTCTCTAAATCCACTTATAACATCTTCATGAATATATGTTGACTTTCCTCTTGACTGTACATCATTTAAGAATTTATTCATATTTGACTTTCCACTAAGTCCTGTATAACTATCACTAATTTTTTGATTATGCACATCCCATACTTTAGACGTCATGCTTACACCATCAAGTTCATCTGGATTATTTTTTATCCAATCTTTAAGTTCTTGCTTTAAGTTAATATAGTTATTTAAATCTTCTGAACTAATCTTTCCAAATTTATTTCTTAAATATTCTCCTCTACTAATTTCAGAATTACTTATCCCTTTATTTACAACTCCAAGCTCTTCTTTTACTCCAAATCCACCTTTTGAAGACATAGTACTTTTAGTCCCCTTAATTCCAAAAATAGCTGATGCTGTTCCAAAACTATTTAACCAATGTTCTTTTGATAAAGGATCTTTTGGATTAAATGTTTCCTTTACCATATCTACACTTCCAGAACTAATCCAATTAGACAAATCATAAGCAGAATCAAATGCTTTTTCTGATCTTTCTGCATTTGATTTTAGAGTTTCCCTAACAACATCAGGTACTCCACAACCCAACCAATTAGCAAAATCATATCCTGAATTAAAAGCTTTTTGTCCTCTACTATCCGCTTCACTCCAAAAATCATGACCTATTTCTTTTATAGAATTCCATGATTTGCTAACCGCTGCACCAACTGAATCAAAAATGGTGGATTTTTCTTCTGCTGAATTACACTCTGATGAACCAGAATCAAATGGAAATATAAAAGCTCCAACCAATAATTTAAATGCTTCTTCGAGCAGTTCTTCCTCATCTTCATCAATCTCACCATCTTCAAAGACATCTGCAATTGTTGCCATAGCTCCAAGTGCAGTCATTCCTCCCGCATCTTGTGAACCCTTTCCAGAAACTGCAGATACTATAGATTTCACTGCACTGACTACTGCATTTGCTACTGCTGCTACTGCTCCAACAACAGCACTTACTACACTATTAAAAAATGACATCTTATACCCCTCCTTCTGCAAAAGGAGCATAAGATTCTCTACTGCTTCCGTTTTTTATTACGTTATTTGCTCTAATATGAAATTCGCCTTCTATTGAGACTCCATTTTCTGTATTTCCTTTTGTCATGAGTATTTGACTTTGTGCACTTATATTTATGTTATTTTTGGTGCTTATTACTATTTCTCCACCTGCATTTAAATTTAATCCAGTTGGACTTGTAAGAGTTACTCCACTTTCATCTTCAAAATTTATACTTAATGGTTCTTTACTTCCACCATTTATATTTAATGCTCCTGGAAGTATTGCTATTTCACTTCCATATTCTGTTTGAAAGTATCTATTGGTTGTATCAGATGTTTGTCCACAAGTGTCTCCATTTGTTCTTATACAACCTGTAATAATTGGTTCATCATTACCTTCACTTGGAAAATAAAGTCTTACACTTTCTCCAATGCTAGGCATTGCATACATTATGTTTACTGATGGTGGGGCATATCTAAACCAAAAAGCTTCTTCTTCACTTTGATTTTCGTCTATATTTAAATGAATCTTTACTAACTCTTCTTTTACTGCTAGAACTTTTCCTTCAATAGATGCTCCACCTAAAAGTGAATTATATAATTTTGTTTGCCATACACCATTTTTTCTACATAATTTATATTTATAGATTATTTCCTCCTTATTTCTATAAGCTTTATACTCTCTAACATATAATTCTTTCTGCTTAAAATAAATTTCAGAACCAATTTCAAGAATATCTCGCGTCTTTATTTCATAATAAAAATAATCTGTATCGTGATATCCTGAATTATATCCACCTGCTTCATGAAATCTTTTTAAATTTTTTAAAGCCTCATAATTCATATTATCATTTAATTTATAACTATGCTCACTTGGTATTCCAAAATTAAACATATAATTCAAATTTATTATATCACAATATAATTCTGATTTTAACTCACTTGCAATCCTCTTAAAAAAATTCCAATCTGTTTCCTTATATTGAAATAATGGCTTATCTATTTTTTGTCCTTTCCCTATATTTTGAGTAAAAGTATACCCTGAATAATCTTTTAATATTTCATTTATAAGATCATCATAAGTCATATCAACATTTTGAAAAGATCTGCTCTTCTCCTTTATATCTAATTTAAAGCTTGAAGTTAGAGCTTGAATCTCTAAATAATATATTCCATTTACATTGGTTGTCCTAATATTTTGCACTATTCCATTAAATAATCTTTTACTATTTCTTTCATTAACTTCATTTATATTTATTGTGTTTTCACCACTGCTTGTACTTTTATTCTCATTATCTATATCTTCCATTTCTTCATAAACACATATTTCATCTTCTGTGGAAGCTTTTATAGTAGAATTAAAATTTATACTGTCATCTATTAAACATTTCAAATATAAATATCCATGTTCATTAGGTTTATTTTCAATTTTTATATCTACTATTTTCATTAGCTCATATGGCGATTTTACCCTTAATCTATTAATTTCTCCCATATACTTTTCCCCTTAAGTTTTATAATTTTTTACTATTGTCCATCTGTAACAAATTTTATTATTCCTCCATATGCACATATCAATGTTGAATCCGTAGTCAATGCTGGTTCTCCATCAACTAAAGTGTCTTCTTTAGTATTCATCCACTCTTTTAATATCTTTACTTTGCACTTTTTTCCCGTTACTGTACCGCCCTTTTCTTTTGTTAAAGTAACATTTTCACTTGAAGGACAGCTCCCTTTACATACTCCGAAACAACTTATGTTTTTACCTACCACATTGTCACTTTCATTCATCATTGGATTTCCATTTGAATATGTTCCATGACTTGTAGGCAGATTTATTCTTTTTTTATGGCTTCCTTTATTACATTTCATTTTAGCTCCCCTAACTACATAAGCAGTACCATTTGCCATTTTCATCATCTCCTATTTTTTAATTAAGACTATGTTTTTTAAATGTTGATATTCTAGTATAATGGCGAAATGGCATTGGAATTTGCTTTTTAGAACTCTCAATGAAGATTTGTACAATTAATTGCTTGTCAGCAATCTTTGATTGGGAGCATGCATTAATTGGACTAAGCTTTATTT
Organism: Clostridium sp. ZBS2; assembly: GCF_023845855.1. NCBI lineage: Bacteria > Bacillati > Bacillota > Clostridia > Eubacteriales > Clostridiaceae > Clostridium > Clostridium sp. ZBS2. Next base: position 57,565 of record NZ_JAMQIF010000008.1, on the reverse strand, counting down.
TTAGAGTTCTTAAATTAAATTCCTCTGTCCATGAGCTTTATACTAGAATATGAACAATGTTTTAAAAGATAGATTTTAATCATCAATTTCTAATCTTTCTAAACACATTCCTTTAAATTCCCTTCTAAGCAAACTTTCAGCAACATCTAATCTTATTACCACCAAGGTTTTTGAGCTTTCTTTTATCTTAAAAATCTTTTTATTTCTAATTTTTTCTTTATCTAATATAATTTTTTTTACTACAGTTTTATTTAAATTTAATTCTGCTTTTTCACTTAAACATTCTATTTCTTCAAATATTGGCATATAATAATTTTCTTGTCTTTCATGAGGTAAATCTATTAAAGGAATGGTTTTAAATAAAATTTCTGAATCATACTTTTCAATTATTTTTTTCATTTCTTTTGAAATAAGAAATAGATTTCTATCTAAGATATCTAAGAACTCAGTTTCATCATTGCACTTGACATTTAAAATAACAATATCATCAATTTTATGAGCATTTAATAAATTAATATTTCTAACATCAATATTATTAAATACATCCATCAACATTGGTGCATTGGTATACTCTTCATCCTGCTTTAATAAAAAATAATCCATCCTTTTCCTTTCCATGCTTATATAAAATTAATAAATTCTAATACTTTGCTATATTTAAAACAGTATTGATATTGTAGTATAATAAACTGGCATTTAAATTTGTTTTTATCAACGTGTCTTTTGAGAATACACTGCAATTGCATTATCCTTATATTCTCCAGCCATAATAACTATATCTTCTGTCTTTTTCATTTTCTTATATGATAAACATTCTAAAAAACTTTGCAGCATATCTCTAATTACATTTAGAGCTAAACTATGATATATATTTGCCTCTCTCAATTTTATAAATTGTATATCTTTTTCTTTAATAGTTCTTCCATATTCTTTTTTCTTCTCTGAAAGTTCTTTCATATGATTAAACAAAGGTTCATAAACAAAATCTAAATCTATATTTATTGAACATTCCTCTTTATCTAAAAACCACTTTTCATCATAAAAATCAATTCTCCATTGTCCTTTATTTTCAAGAATCTTTGTTCTAAGCATTGAAAAATAAATATATCTTATTTCTCCTTTTTGCTCTTTTTCCTGAAGTAAAATAGCTTCTGTACATATAGAATTAAATTTTGAGCTCAAATTCTTCTTAATACTCTCTCTGTCAGTTTTATATTTTTCTATTATTTTTTCAAATTCAGTAATATATCTATTGTGTACATACTTTTCTTCAAATTCTTTTAATACTTTTTCCTTATCAATTTGTATTATCATTTCTTTAACACCTATAATTTTTCCTAAGACACATGAACGAAAATAACATGTCCAAAATAGACTAGCATATTGACTTATTATTTTTTGAATGTGCCTAACTTTGGATATTTACCTTTCCACCACTCATTACTACATCATCTTGTATTGTCATATTTGCTCCTGCTTGAGTTAAATTGATTCCTGCATCACCCTGTATTGTTACTTTTCCGCCTCCACTTATAGATACATCTCCTCCAGCGCTCATAACTATACTTTTATCACTGTTTACTTCTATTCCTCCATCATCAGTAAGCCTCATAAGTAAATTTCCATTTCCTATTATTTCAACTGCTCCAGGACTCATAACAATTTCTTTTCCATATTTAGTGCCAATACTCTTTCGTGAAGGATCGCTACGTTTAGAAGAATTACTTGATTGTAGGTTAACTGAACTTATAGCATAGGCATTGCTTTCAACATTATCTGGAAAATATAATCTTATTGCATCTCCAACTTCAGGCATACAATACCATCCAGTTCCATCTGGTGATGAAAATATAGTGGAGTATTCAAACCATTTTGAACCTTCACATTGTGTTGGACTTCCATCAATCTCTAAAGAAACCTTAACTTTATCTTTTTCTGTATCTGTAACTCTTCCTTGAAGGGAAATTCCAACTATTTTGTTATTATAAATTTTTCTTACCTTCATTCCATTTTCATCTCTTAAAATATACTTATTTGAAATTACACCATTTATAAGTTCTAATTCTGTTCTATATATATAAAGACTTCTTCCTTTAAAATTAACTAAATTATATAACTTCATTACTATATTAGTTACTACTTCATAACTTATTAAATTAATATCATTTAAATCATCAATATCATTTTCTGATTTAAGTCTGTATTCTTGTAGACCTTTCTTTATTGAATAATTAAATTCATCAAGTTCGTATAATGTTGAACATCCTGAATTCCCCATGAAATATTTTATTCCTGATAAAGTGCATTCAGGAACTAATGGAACATTAAAATGCGATGCTAATCTTTTTAGAAGTTCCCAATCTGTTTCTCTATATTGAACTATTAATTTATCAATTTTAGTTTGATTAGTAATATAATTTAATATTTGTACATCATTGTAATCACTAATAATTTCACTAAAAACATTTTTATAAGTATAATTTTCATTTTGGAATGTTCTATTCTTTTTCTTTATATCAAGTAAAAATGTCTTACTTAATGCTTCTATTTTTAATGTTCTTGCATAATTACTTGCATTAATACCGATATTAGTAACAATTCCTTCAAATACATTAATTACAGTACCATTATTATCTTTTAATGATATCTTAATACTTGATTCAGCATCTGCTGTTTCAACATACTTATCAGCACTTTCATCATCAATTATTCCACTTATATAAAGCTTCGCATGTTCATTTAATTCTCTAATAATCTTTAATTTCGTTATTTTTTGAAACCTATATGGTTCTATTAAAATATCTCCTTGAGTATACGTATATCCATTACACATTAAAATCCATCCCCCTTATCTTATTTTATTATTCTTATAGTTTTAATAACTTGAAAAGCAATCTCTCTCCACTCTTTACATTCATTATATATACAGCTAAATGTTCCCATTAATGTTTTTCCTTCAAACTCAAGAAAAAACATTATGTTATATAATGAATCATCAATAGCATAGCTTTTAAATTCAAAGAATCCAATATTTTTACAATCAACCTCTAATACTCCATCTTCATAAAATACATTAGCTGGATTAGTTTTTCTTATAATAACCTTCATTCCATTTTTTAATTTTTCAACATTTTCTTCTTCTAATGGACTATTAATCTTTTTTAACGTTATACATATATTTCCTTTTTCATTACATTTAATTATTTCTGGTCTACTTTCAGATGGATATTTAAGTTTTCTTGCTGCCAGTGACATATCAGTAAAATCTTTTGGAATATATATCTTTAACTTTTCATCAAAGAATTCACTTTCTTCAAATTCATAGTATCTCTTTCCGATTTTTACTGGCCCATTTGTGATATCTTTTCTAAGTTCCCTTTCTTCTGTTGCATTGATAAAATCTAATATCTTTTCATCTACTCTTTCATCCATATTTCTCATCCTCCCCTTAATCTATCAATATCTTTTTAAATCTTCCTCTTTTATGATTATTACTTGTTCCTGAATCCTCCCTTTGTTTTTTTAATACCTCTAAAAGATATAAATACAATTCCTCATTTGAATAATCCTTTTCTTGAATATTTAGCTTATATGATAGGTAGCTTTTTATTATATCTTTTTCAATTGCATCCTTATTTTGAATGCACATAGTAGCAAAAGTTATGTCCCATGCTTCATTAATATTGCACTTTATTAGTTCCTTGCCAAACATTCTTAAAATAATTGGTGATAAACCTTTTGTGCTTTTAGTGGCATGAGGAACATTAATTAAATTTACAGTGTCATACTCCGTTGATAAATCTTCAAAACCAGTATAATTTACTCTTAAATGTGCTCCCTCTCTAAGTTGAAATCTACATAGTTCCATTTCATTTTCCTTTAATTCAAGTTCATCATCAAAATAAATTTCACTGCAATTTTCTATACAATCCTTTTCTATTACCTGCTTCAAAAATCTTACCTTTAATATAGTAAGTTTATTGTTACATTCATATTTTATTTTTGTATCCTCTTTTAAAATATAGATCACTTCATCATATTTAATTATCCCTTTTCTTATCATCAAAAAATCATCTACTACATCTATTGAGCATCCAAAGATTACTCCATCACAATACTCCTTAAGCATTATGTCAATAAATGTTCTTGGATAATCCCTAAGCTCATTAAGCATATCTATTTTTAAAAGTCTACCACTCTCAAATAGTGGATACCTATTTTCAAACACCAAACCACCTTCTTTCAATGTTTCTTTATCTCACTCTTTATAGCAACGTGTATATCTGTTTTAAGCATGTATTGATATATCTAAGTTAATTGTTAAATCAGAAATGAAAGGTATCTTTTGTGTAGTGTTACATTAAAAAAGTTTTTGGTTAGTGTTTCTTCATTATAAGTTGTTCCAAATATGCTTGTTCAAAGTTTATCTTTGAAGCTAGCATTTTGGGTATAACTTGTAATGTTAGATACACCCAATAAACTTTTAAGTAACCGAATAAAAGTATAGCTTTCATTTCGCTTTGACCATTTTACTTATGCATATATCAACACCGTATTAAAATATTTTTAATAGGTGTGATACTCTAAGCTAATTGTTAAATTAGAAATGAAAGGTATCTTTTGTGTAGTGTTACATTAAAAAAGTTTTTGGTTAGTGGTTCTTCATTATAAGTTGTTCCAAATGTGCTTGTTCAAAGTTCATCTTTGAAGCTAGCATTTTGGGTACAACTTGTAATGTTAGATATACCCAATAAACTTTTCAGTAACCGAGCAAATGTATTCCTTTCATTTATCTCATCCTTTATAATAACGTCTATGTCTGTTTTAAGCATGTGTTGATATATGTAATAGGTAAAGTGGCATTGTAATTGGACT
>NZ_JAMQIF010000008.1:38042-52585 GCF_023845855.1 Clostridium sp. ZBS2 | reverse complement strand
TTTACTTATACATATATCAACGTCCCCCTTAAAACTACTTCATTCCATCAAAGAAATTTTTCTCCCATTTATCATTTTCAAAATAAAAGAACTTTTCTTTGCTTATATATAATTCATGATCTTTTCTCAATATAGCTAGTACATAAAATCCCCAAAGTTCCTCTTCTGCCCAAACAAAAAACTTTATTTCATCATTTTCAATATTATCTGTTTCATGCTGACTTATATTAGGATACTTTTCTATAATGCTAACAGCATCAGTTTTTTCTAATTCTTCATTATTAAACTTATAATCATATTCATATTTCACATTATTGCTGCTATCTTTTAAATAAAGCTTTAATATAACTCGGTCCATAAATCTTGAAACGAACCCTCTTTTTATTGCTTTATTCTTAATTAATGTGATTTCGTCTCCCTTATGTGTAAATGCTGTAAGTGTATAAGGAAGTGTTGGCATATTATTTTGAATTTGTATATCAGCATATCCAAAGTTTTTAGAATAAAGATACTTCAATGCGCCCTTAAGGCAACTTAACTTTAAGTCATAATCTTCACTTGTATCTTTTTTACTTTTATTTATTTCAATTATTCTTCCTGGTATAAATTCTTTTAAAGCATCTTTAAATATATCTACATTACATGATTGACCAGTAAGTTTAATTAGTGAGTATTCATAAAGTTCATCATTTTTATATAAAGTTTCTAAGAATTTCTTTATTATGTTATATACATCACCTTTTATTAATGTGCTTATTTCATAAGTTGTAATATTTAACGTTGGTGCCTCTTTTATAATTTGCAATCTTCCATTATTCATATAGGATAATTTCCATTTATCATATATAATTTGAGCACTATCTATTATTTCTAAATTTTCCTTTAATTCATTTGGACTTAATATTATCTTTATAAGCTCTGGATTACTAAAGAATATTTTCTTAATCTCTTCTGCTAGATTGAATAAGAAATAATAATTGTTTCTAGCTTTACAATAGTCCTCTTTATTTCTAGTTTCATATAATTTAAACTTTGTTGGAATTATCTCTTCAGCCCTGTCATATTCACTGTTTAATTCTTCATATAATTGATCAATTCCATATTTATCTATGTTTCTAAATATATCTATTTTAAATTCATCCACTATAGCTTTTTTAATTTCTAAATAATTATCCCTAGCCAATACATTCGCCATTAATATTTTTATAAACTGTAAAATTCTAAATGTAAGATTGTTACCTCCAAAGTCTGTATCTCCATTTTCATATGATGTCTCTATATCTATTTTGTACGAAACTCTATTATCTCTTATACTAAAACTACAACCTGAAAGATCTGTAGTTCCCCCTCCACAATCTATGATTAATGCCTTATATTCATCTCCACTTGAATACTTATCTCTATCTATAAAATTACTTATTGTGTTATAAAGAACAGCCACACTTTCCTCTATCATATTTTTGCTTTCAACATTATATTCACTTAATACTTCTTCAAATAATTTGTGAAATTTATACTTTTGTTTCGATGGACATGAAATGTAAATATTTTTGAATTTACATTTAAATCTTTGATTTGCTAAAGATATGACATACTCTAAATACGCTTTTATGATATCTTTTCTCTTTATAAGTGTTGTTTTTCCATGAATATCTATTACTTTTTCACTTTTCTCGAAATCACTTATCCACCTTTTTATGTCATAAAAAACTGTTAAACTGTCATCAACGTATCTCTTTTTTGATGCAAATAATGCATCATATCCAAAAATATATTTCACATTATCTTCATTTTCATTTATATATTTAATGCCTACTACACTTGGAATTAGTGGAGTTATGCTATAATCTTTTTTAGTCGTATCTAAAAGTTTTACTAATTTTACTTTATCATCTTCATAATCTTCTAAATTTATATTTCTAATTAAATTATCATTTAATCCTTGAAATACTTCTTTATCTATATAAATACCTGCTGTAGTATTTGATGTTCCAAAATCTATAGCAATTGGCATTGTTGTCTCTTCTAATTCTTTTATTTCAAGTTGTAAAATAGGCAAAGATGAGTACTCTAAATTATAATTTTGAAAATCAACTTTATTTTCATATATATCATAAATTAGCTCTGATTCTTTTTGTGGTAAAAATATTAGATTATAAAATTTACTTTCATTTTCTTGAATAAAAACATCTTTTCCTTTTACTAAAAAGTATTTATATTCATTATTCATTTTTATCTTTTTTATATTAAGTATAGTAGAAACATTGAAATTATTATCAACTAAAAGAACATTACCTTCGTCTAATTCTTTATTGCTTTTCAACTCATATTCATCATATATTTCAAGTGATAAATCTTTGTAAATTACTATTTTTCCAGAGTAATCTATAATTTCACTTTGAATTTCTTTTTTATCACTTCTCTTTAAGAATTTCTCGATTCTTTCTATTCCGTTCTCTATATAATTATTTATTAAACGATTATCTTTTTCTCCTCTATATTTTATGATAAGTTTTATAAGCTCTTCTTTATCTAAAGGATTTACTATACTTTTTACCAATTTTTCTTTATTACATATCTCTCTTAATTGAAAAGTTGTCATTAATATTAAGTCTTTTTCTTTATATCTTTTTGAAATATTTTCTTCTTGTTTTTTATGCAACTTGTATGTATATAATCCCATTTTTTCCTCCTGATTTTTGGTTGTTTTTAAATTGTTAATAACATCTATACTTTTCAATTCATTTTTCAATGAAAAAAAAAACATACAAATTATATTTATAACTTTTTATTCAATCATTACTATGTCATCAATTTTCATAGTATTATCAGAACCTAAAATTCCAAAATGTTTGTCCCAAAATAAATACACATTCATATTTATAGGTAAAAATGTATTTATAATGGCATTTATTTTGCCTTTTAGAATTTTATCTTCAACTTCACTTAAATAAATATATATATCTTTTGAACTTTCTTTATTTAAATACACTATGCTGTATTTAAATATTTTTGCTAAAATTTTATTGAAAAGTTGCAACGAAGTTCCTGTTTTATATAAAGTTATAAAACTATTTAAAAATACATCTGTTTCTTCTTTATTAAAACAAAGTATATCTTTAGCTAACTCTTCTCCATATACATTATTTATTACGTCTTTAAATAAAAACTTCTTATAAAATTCATTTTTATTTAATCCTTGTTTTAAATCTAACTCACATAAATAATGAATTAATATATCAAATAGTACATTTTTTAATTCTGTGTTTTCTTTAAAATTAATATCAAACAATTCTCCAAATATCTCTTGAAATCTATACAAAGCATTTATTTCAATGTATTCACTTTGTGGTAATTTACTTGAATTAATGTTTTGAATAGCGAGTTCCATATATGGACTATATACCTCTGCTTGTTTAAATTTAATTCCTTCTGTTGGAGTATTTTCTTCTATTGCTTTTATAAAGATGTCATAAATGTAATTCATATTAATCTTCCTTCACATTTATATTCCGGATAAATAATTTGTATTTCTGATACTAAAAAACTTAAAATATCTTTATTTAAATAATATTCTTTGTTCTTTGGTTCAAAGTATAAAACTAAAGATTTTTTTATGTTATCTTCTCTTATTTCATCTATTATAAAATCATTAGCATCGTAGGTTTCTTTGTCTTCATCAAATTTAAGTTCTTCTATTTTTAAATCTCTAAATCTCAAATGTTTTGATACTTCAAATGAATTTATAAGCTTTGCTATTTCATTTTTTGTTTTTATAACATATCTATTATTAAATAAAAATCTATTTGAAAAATTAACATTCTTGTAATTACTCATAATTTCGTAATTATCTTTTTTAGTATTATCTTCTTTATAATTTACAATCTTATAGACTATCCATGGAGATGAAACAGATATTTTTGATGTTATTGTTATATAATTCTTTTTTATTGTTACATAATCCATATTTTCTTCATCTAAATTAACCAAGTAACCATGATTTGTTCCTTCTTTTTCAATTGAAATATAATGTTCAAAATTAACTTTATCTATACAAGGTACTGGAAATCCTGCACATTTCAATTTAATCTCTTTAATGTTCCAAAGTGGCACCATATCATATTTTATATATTTGCTATAATCACCAAAGTCTATGTTTATCTTTATAATCTCTTCTTCTTCATCTATTTGATCTTCACACTCTGTGAGAAATATTTGTGCTATTTTATTAATATAAGGCATATTAACTGTTTTCCACATAATGTTGTTATTTATAAAACACTTGTATAAAGTATTTATTTTTTCTTTATATTCAGTATTTGCTTTTATTTTAAAATAAGCTTTATGAATCTTTTTATTTGTTTCTATAATTCCTGTTATTTCTGAATTATTAGATATGAACTGTTTAAAAATACTGTAGTCGCATTTTAGAAATACATTAAACATTTCAGAAAATACATTATCATTTAAATTATCTATAATTGTTTTTACATCATATATCTTTTCCTCTGTATCTTCTTCTATCATTGGAAATAAAAATTCATTAGTTACATCTAAATGTTTTCTATCAATTATTGTTGAATACACATTATATTTTTCCTCTAAATATTGTATTTCATCAAAAACTCTTTCTTCTAAATCATTAAATCTATCTTCACTATGTTGTTCTAATGAAGTGAAGACACTGTTCAGTATTTTTTTTAGCATTACTCTATCATTTAAATCATTTATTTCATTTAATTTTTCATAAATTCTATTCATTTTTACCACCTGTACTAGCTATTTCTTTATCTAATACCTTTAATTTTTCATCTATTGATTTTATTTCTTCTGTAAGACCTACTTGAGTGTATGCATCTTTTGCTAATGTATATAAAACTTTTGCAGATGTTATATCACCCTTAACGTATCTTTCGTTAGCTTCATTTAGATATATATCACCTTCAGCTTTTGTTTGCGATTGCCCTTCTATTTTTTTATCCATAAGAACTATTTTTTCTTCTAATTCATTTGCTAAACTATTTGAATTTATTTTTTCAAATGCCTCTTTTGCCAAAGCATAATACATCTTCGCTCCTACGTAATCTCCTGCTATATATTGTGTATCACCATTTTTTCTAAGGTCTATAGCTTTACTTTGAAGATCATCATCTTCCTTTTTAGCTTTTTCTTCTTTTTCCTTAGTTTTTTCTTCTTCTTCTTTTGCTTTTTCCTCTTCTGCTTTAGCCTTTTCCTCATCTTGCTTTTGTGCTTCTGCTTCTTTGCCTTGCTTTTCATATATTCCTTTAAGTTTATCTATAGCTTCTTGTTTTTCATCTTTTAAATAATAATTTGAAGCAAGTCTTTTTGCTTCTAAGTAATTTGCTTCTGCTTCTGGTACTTTTCCTGCTTCTAACTGACTATCTGCAAGTTCTAAAAGATCAGCAACACTTATACATGTTTTAGCTATATCTATTTTCTTCAAAATATAATTTCTTGCTTTATCATCAACATCTTCACCTTTTTGCATTGCTAATAAGTACTGATCTAAAGCTTCATTAAATTTCTTTTCTTCAAGTTTTTTATCACCTTCAAGTATTATTTCTGTATATTTACATTCACCATCTATTTCTTTTATGTCATTTTTAAGTTTATATTTGTTAGCTATCTTTAATGCTTCTTCATATTTTGAATTTGCTTTTTCTATATGTTCATTTTCTATGTATCCATTTGCTTCACTTACATAATTATTCATAGATGCAATTGCTTCTCTTTTTTTATTTTGCTTTACATTAAATACTACTAATGCTATAACTAAAACCAAGATTATTGGAATTGCTGCAAATAAAATTTTCTTTATCATAGCCTTTTTCTTTGGATTTATATATGCCTTTTCAACAAAGGTTACAGCTAGTGTATAGTTTTCTAAATTATTTAATTGCTTTGATAAGATCATATCTTCAACTCTATCTGCAACTTCTTCAGGCTCTGTTGCCCCCTCTAGAGCATCTTCTATTTCTTTTTCATCACAATTTTCCCATATTCCCTTTGTAAGCAATGTAAATACATCACCATCGTTAAGTTTTATTTTTTTAGATATGAACGGTGAACTTAATTTATTTTCTCCTAAGTAACATGAAAGATTATTTCTCTCTATATGCTTAGCTGCCTTATCTAAAGCTATCATTTCCTTATCACTAAGTTGTTGAGTTAATGATAGATCTCTACTTTTTTCTTTTAAATATCCATCCTTAAAAAAATAGAATCTTGAATTACCTATTACAATATACCTAACTTTACTGTAATTAGTTATAGCTATTGTCATAGATGCTTTAAGTCGTACATTTTTACTTGTCTTTACTATTTCTTCATTAACTTTATTTAAATACTTTTTTAGTGTAAATTTATTCATAGTAGGATTTTGTGTAAATAATTTAATGAATGTTGTTACTGCAATTTGAGCAGTGTCATTTTCTGTGTCATTATCAATACCATCTGCAATTGCATAACATCCAAACTTATCAAGCTCTACAAAGGCAAAATAATCTTTATTTTGAAGATGCGTTCCTTCTTCTGATATAAAACTTGTCTTAAATTTTGAATTCAACTTTCTCATTTGTCTCACCCTAACTTATTAAAATGCGATTATTTTTAAATATTCTTTTTCATAATTATTATGCTTCCATTATGAGTATTTTCATGATGTTCTATTTCATCTATAATTTCATCCAAAACTATATCTATATGCTTTTTATTTTTATTTAATATATTTTCAAAATCTACCCATCTTATTTCTTCATAAATCCCTTTACTCATAATCAAAAGTAAATCATTTTTTTCTAATTTAATACTATGGTTTTTCATTTCTACATTATTAAGATTTTCTTGTCCAAGGTAATATAAAACCTTTTTGTTATTTAAAACTTGAAGTGCTTCAATCTTTTCAAGTTTTCCTTCATAATATTTTTCTTTTGCAACTTCATTCATACAATGACCTTCACTCAATTTTATAAGTTCACCTTTTCTAAAAATAGTTAACATCAAATTACCTAAAGAAGTATAATATAAATTTTCTTCATCAATAATTGCCATTAAAATGCTTGTACCACCTTTATTCTTCTCTACTCTTTTAAGTATTTCATGATTTGCTTTATTAATGGCTTTTTTTAAAAAGTAACTCACTTTTTCATTACTATATTCCTTTAAAAACATATTTGATATTGTTTTTACAGCAGTAATACTAGAAATTCTTCCCGCTTCATTTTTTCCTAAGCCATCAGCAATAACTGCTAAAACTGCATTATCTTTTTTCTTTATATTAAAGTAATCTTCTTGTATTTCTTCATGACCTATATGTGAATATTTAACTAAACTTATATTTTCTTTGTTCATAATTTTAAACAATATGTGCTTTATCACACATAATAAAAGTAATAACATTATTAATATAAGCACTACTTCTTTTTGATCATATCTACTCATAAATAACATTTAAATTACCCCTGTTCTTTATCTTGCCATTCAAAATGTTCACCACAAAATGGTACAAATAAGAATTTACTCTTTCCAAGCTCTATAACATCATAATTTGTAAGTTGTGTTGGCATATATACTGGTTCATTATTTAAATAAGCAATTCCTGAAGAATCTCCTGGAAGTAATACATAATTTTTCTTTTTAGGATCATATACTACAACGGCATGATTTCTGGCTGTTATGTAATTATCCCCAATTATTTGTATGTCCATATCATCAGCTCTACCGATGAAATTTTTCCCATTCTTTATTTTATAATCTTTTCCTACTCTACATCCTTCAATGCAAACAAGCCATCCACATACTGGCTCTATTTCTTGATATAAAAGATTTGTTTCTACTTCTTCCGCATCTGGTACAAGTTCTTTCTTATTTTCTTTTTTACTTGTATCTATATTACAATAAGGACATATTGGACCATATCGTCTTTCACTAAACATATGACCATTTTGACATCTAATTAATGACATATAATCACTCCATTCATCTAAGTAATAATTTCACTTTTGAAATAAATATAATATCTCCTTTTTTTAAGCTACAAGGAGTATTTTTCACAATCCTATACTTTTTACCATCATCTATTTTTTGTATACAAACTCCACTATCTAGAGATAGATCTTCTATATACCATGTTCCAGCAGCATAATTTAATACTGCATGATTCTCTTCAACTAAGGTTGAATAAATAGATTTGTCTAAGTCTACAAATACATGGTTCTTCTTATTGTTTTTTCCAATAAGAAAAGATATTTTATCTTGTATTTCCCATTGTTTTATGATTTCATTATCTTCATTTACTAGCTCAATGGTATTTATACTATTGCTTTCTTCTATATAACTTTCATTATGTATTTTTCTATATAAAGTTATAAATGTTATAATTCCAAATACAATTAATAAACCTAAAAGTACACCTTTAAGTTCCCTTGATTCTATAGTCATATAAGTTATTCCAAATATTAATGTTATTGTTATGCCTATAAAAACATTTATTAATTGAATACTAAATATCAACTTATTATTTTGATTATTTTTCAAAGTAACCACTCCATTACTTTCTTAATACTTTTTACTCTATATAAATCCTTATTTCTTTACATTAAAAAAATTATTAAATATATTACTTGTATCAATAGGATTTTTACTATCTTTTTTTATTTTGCTTCCATCAACATCATTACTACTTGCTTTAAAGCCAAAAAAACTTTCGAAATATTGATTTAAATCATTTAAAGCATCACCTTTGTTAAAGTTTTCTTTGGTTTTTTCTTGTGATTTTTTACTATTATTTTTGCTTTCATTTTTTTGTCTATTAGAATTATTTTGATTTAACTTTTTATCATATTCTTCTCTAGATGATTCATTACTTAAAATTTCATATGCTTCATTAATTTGTTGAAACATTTCTATTGCATCTTTATTATCTTTATTTTTATCTGGATGATACTTTTTAGCTAAGTTTCTAAAAGCTTTTTTTATTTCATCTTTATTAGCACTTTCTGAAACTCCAAGTATCTTATAATAATTTTTCACTTTATCACTCACTTTTTATTTAAATTAGAGTATGTTTTAAATATATTTTGATATAGCAATAAACAAAGTGTCATCATTACTCCATACACACCCTTACTTATGCATATATAACAATCTAATAAAACATAGACTTAAATTAAGATTTTATTTTCATACTATATTTAATTTCTATAGACTAATACTGAAATATTTTAGTATACTATAGTTAGTGATACTGAAGGTATATAAAAACTAAAATACTCATATTTATTTTAAAAAAGTTGCATGTGAGGATTTAAATTATTAGTGAGTCAAATTTAAATCCTCTGCAACTATAGTAAAATTAGATATATTGCTATTTTATTACTTTTAGGTATAATTAAGCGCTATATCCGCCTTCAATTGTAACTTGAGTTAGCTTATCTTTCTTTTGTCTAACTACAAGTGTAAATGTACCAATACCTTCAGTGTCACCAAAGTTTTCTTTGTAATCTACAACGAAAGCATTAGGATAAGTAATTTTTCTTATAATTTGATCAGCTGAAATAACTTCTACTGTTATTTTTCTATAACAATCAGCTTTTTCTGCTGGTACTAATGACCAAAGTCCCATTTGTCTTGTGCTATCAAATGGATCCCCATCTACAGCTGTTAATATTTTTCCGCTTATAGTCATTGTGCTTCCTACGTCTTTTGAACGTGCATTAGCATCCTTTGGAGTGTCTGTTGTAAATCTTACTTTTTCAACACTTTCAATACTTAAATCAATTGTTTCTGCGCCTTCAATTTTTACTCTAAATCCCATTTTTTAACTCCTCCTATTCTTGTCCAAATCCACCTTCAAATTTTACAAAAGCTGTTTTATCTTTCTTTTGTTTTACACATATCTTGAAAGTACCAATACCTTCAGCATCTCCGAAGTCTTCTTCGTAGTCTACAACAAATGCATTAGGTAATGTCATTTGTCTTACTATTTGTGATGCTGAAATAACATCTACTTTTACGCTCCTATAACAATCAGCTTTTTCTGCTGGTACAAGAGACCATTGTGCTAATTTTATAGTGCTATCAGCAGCTTCCCCTCCTACTGGAGTTAATATCTTTCCTGTTATAACTAATGTTGTACCTTGGTCTGTTGAACGGGCATTTGAATCATCAGGTGTATCAGTCTTAAATTCTACTGTTTCAACACTTTCAATGCTTAAATCAATAGTTTCTGCACCTTCAACTTTTACTTTAAATCCCATTTTGTCATCTCCCTTTTCATAATTTATTTATAATTAAAATAGATATTTAATTAATATCTATCAGAATTAGCTAGCTTCACTTCTAGTAATTTCAACTTCAAGATTTTTAATATTTCCATTAAATACAAGATCAATATTACATGTTCCACTCTTATCATTTATAACAAAGTTAATGTCATCTCCATCTTGTATTATTGCATTAATGAATTCTTTATTTGACATCCATTTACTCTTAACGCTATTAGGATTATTACTAAAGAATTTAACTATATTATCTTCTTTAAAATCATTAGTATAGAATCTTAGCATTCTTTCTATATAAGTTGTAACTAAGGTCTTATACATTGATTCAAAATCATTTTCAGTTGCTTGAAGGCTTCTTGCCTTGTAAACTGTAATTTGTTTTATATCTTTACCTTGGTATTTAGCATTTTCTGATGAGAATACAAATCCAAAGTTCTTTCTATTTATTAAATTTTTGATTTCATTAGTAAATCCTGATATTTCTTTTGCTAAAGTTGAAGTAATTCTTAGCGAATTATCTCCAGATTCAATATCAAATCTTACTCCTGGATAATCAAAAAATACATTGCCATAATATTCTCTTAAGTATTCTGGACATTGATATGCTGCAACTATTCCTGCTGCAATATATGAACTTCCAATATATACTCCTTCAATCCATAACTTAAATAAATCTTCTTTTGCTTTTGACAATTCTGCACTTCCCTCATCTGTCATAAGCATTTTACTATCAAGTATCACACCTGATTTTTCTTTTGGAATTATTGTAAAGTTTGGAACACATGGAATTGCAAATTCGCTGTATGTTTGTCTCATAAGAGGGGCACATCTGTCCATAAATTTATCTATTCCTGCTGTAGCTACATGATTAAATGTAGTATCTTCTCTTGCTTCAAAGCTAAAGAAAATTTGGATTCTATATTTTTGAACTGTATTAAGAAGTAAAGATAGGTTTTCCATAGTATTACATTCTGTTTTTTCAACTTTTTTGTTTCCCTTAAATCTTTCTCTCTTAGCTCCACTTTTGTTTTGACCTTCTAATTCAATTGATGGAACTATTCCAAACCAAATTGTATTATCAAAATCATTTTTATCATTTACAGTACTTAAATATGCTTCAAGTCTTGGCAAGTTAGCTGAATTTACCAATCTGTCAAGCTTATTATTTGCAACAAGTAATGTTGGCTTCATACCTTTGTTTTTTGTTTTATATTGGTCAAAGAACATCTTTACACCAACAATTTTTTCTATTAATGGTTTAACAGTTTTTATAAAATCATCTTTAGAATTTTTGTAGAACTCAAGGTATGTATTATAATTTTCAACTTCATGTTCTACATCTATTTCACTTTCCATTGTAGATGCAAGCGGGCAAAAAGTTCTAACAACTAAACTTTTTACATAATCAGATTTTGTTTCATTCACTTCATCATAGTCATCTTCAAAGGCTTCAATTAATCCTACATTTGCTTTGTCATCTATTGCAATTAATGATTTTTCTTCACTCTTAGGTGCTTCAAGAACCTTAAGTTCTCCATCTTGTCCCATGCTTAACACACCTATTTTTAATGCTTCTCCGCCATTTTGGCTATCATCTTGTCCTAAAAGTAATCTCGTTTTTATATCTTCAATAGCTAATGGAAGCATTGCCATTATGTTATTGTAATTTTCACCAGCATTCTCAAATAAATTATTTAATTTATCTCCTAAATCTAACTTACTTGGATCTTCATCATCTAGTTCGTCATATTTACTATATAAATATTGTATTTCTTTTCTAGATTGTCTTATATCATCCATTACTTTTTTAGGTGAAATCATATCTAATAAATTTTCAAATTTAAAATCTACATTTGCTATTCCCTGAGCACTTTTAGTATCTATTAAAGTGAATAACATTTTTAGAAAATCATTTGATTGATTTATAGGGATTTCTGTTACAAAGTTATCTGGAAGATTTTCAGGTTTCTTCAATGTATACATAACCTTCTGGTTTGTTGCATTATAAAATGAATATACAACAGGTGAGAATTTATCTAAAAATTCATCAAAACTACTTACTAAAAAATTTTCATTAATTTCTTTTATCTTATCATCATTTAAGCTGCTTAATCCTTTAGTGTCTCCAATTACTGAAATCAAATCTAATCTTTCGGGGTTTATTTCCTCAAATAATATCGTTCTATTCGTTTGTTGAATAACATCCATAATCTATTTCCTCCAAAAATTATTTTATGCTACTTTTCATACTTAAATGAAATCACATTTCCTTTTTCGGTTTATTTTACCATAACTTTAAATTTAATCCCTAATTTATATTTAATTTCCAGTATTTTTTTGTAATTTTTTTAAATTTTTTTCTAAAATTGAATAATTTTTTATATATTTTTTTGATGATTTATTAATTGTCAACGTTATATTTAAACTATCTAAGAAAATTTAGTATTTTTTGTATTTTTTTTAAATTTATCTATTTTTTATTTATAAATATTAGAAAAAGGCAATAAAAAATAAATTTAAAATTGCTTTTTATTGCCTTTTTTTAAAAAATTTTATTAAATTTAATTGATATTTTATACTTAAAAAATTATAAATGATATAATAAAAATTATTAAGCTAGAAATAATTAATATAAAATTTATTAAGTCCTTAACATGAAAAGTAGCTTTATTATTTATATTTTCATGTTCTTGCGCTTCTAAATCAATATTTGATACATATTGTGAATTCATTTGTCCAAGTGATTGAATTGATATCCCAAGTGAATTTCCTGATATATTTAAGAAAACTTCTATAACTAGCACAGCTAAGCTTATAACAAACAAAGTATCTTTTAATGTAAAACCATAAATATGATATATTCCTAAAGAAATTAATACTAAAACTATACAATTAATAAAAGTCCCCAAAATAATTTTCAGAATAATATTTCCATCCATATACAATCTCCCTTTAATTTATTATACCTCTGGGGTCCAAAAAATTCCAAATCACTTTGAAGCCTTAAATATGCCTGCCTTTGTTGTGATTTCTATATTTTTATTTTCTTGAATATATTTTTCTAAATACTTTGTAAATTCTTCTCTTTTTTCGCCAACAAGTATTGAATTTCCTTGAATTGTTGATGCTTTATATGATACAACGGGCTCTGCTTTATCTACTATTATCTTTCCTTCTAATATCTCTGATTCAATATTATTAAAATATTTCTTTAGCATTTTTTCTCCGTTCTCTAAATCAAATCTAGAGGAAAGACCATTATTATTAATATCTAAATTAGGATCAAATTTTTCAGCTAATTTATTTAATTCAATCATAGAATTACATGAATTAGTGGTTACGTAAAAAATACCATTTGGTTTTAAAACTCTTTTTATTTCACTTAATGCCTTTTCTATATCAGTAACAAAATAAAGCATATGTTCTGCAATAACAACGTCAAAACTTTCATCATCATAAGGAATATCTTCTGCATTTATCTTTTTATACTTGAACTTATAATCTAAATTTTCCAAATTATTTTTAGCGCACTTTAACATATTGGGAGAAAAATCAGATAAAATAATTTCAGAATTTTTATCTATTAATTCTTTGTTTTTTATCCATAGCTTTCCTACTCCACACCCTAATTCCAATATTTTTGAGCCTTCAGTCAAGTTCATTTTTTGAAAACACCATTTATCCCAATCAATCTTATTTGTATTATAACTATGAAGAGTGGTTCTCAAATTCAAATTTTTATCGCTATTATACTGCTCCTTTATACTATTTTGCATATTTGTTATTTTTATAATGTTTACTAAGTTATTGACATCTAAAAAACCTTTTTGTTTTGCAGTGTTTTCAGCATTATTAAATATTTCTATAACAGAATCTATATGTCTTTTCTTTTCTTCTAAAGCCCTTTTTTGGATTTTTACCATGCTCTCTAAATTTTCTCCGCTTTCATTTAATATATGAGCTATCTCACTTAATGATATTCCAATAAACTTTAGAGTAGTTATTTGTTGAAGCCTTAAAAAATCATCTTCACAATAAATTCTGTAACCAACTTCTGTTTTTTCAGATGGTTTAAGAAGTCCTATTTTATCGTAATGCAAAAGTGTTTTTACAGTGACTCCAGACCTTTTAGCAAACTCCCCTATTTTCAAAATTACCCCTCCAATTCATTAATGAAATTATATAAACATGTTTTGCTAAAATGTTTATATATACATAAGAAAAGTGGACTGAGTAATTGAA
>NZ_JAMQIF010000008.1:0-38020 GCF_023845855.1 Clostridium sp. ZBS2 | reverse complement strand
AATACTCATTAAGAATTCTCAAAGCTCAATTACAATGCCACTTTACCTATTGTATATATAAACATAACTCTAAAACAAATGTGTATTTTAAATTTTAACTAAATTGTACTAACCATAAAAAGTAGCATATAATAGTTTTCACTAAATATGCTACTTTTAATTAATTGTCTGTTATTAATATTTTCATATAAACTAAATCTATAGTTAAGTAATTTTTAACTCTGTTATTTTAGTTTAATTTTTTCAAAGTTATATAATTTACGTACTAAAAACTTTATATTGCAATTTAAATTTTAAATTACTATATTAATTCTTTAATAACTTTTACAACTTCTCTTGCTACATATTCTGCATCTTCTAAAGATAATTTTGTGTATACAGGAAGAGAAATTTCATTTTCATATTGTGCATAAGCATTTGGATAATCTTTTATATCATATCCAAGGTTTTTATAAAGTGTTAGCATTGGAAGTGGCTTATAATGAACGTTTGTTGCTATTCCCTTTTCTGCTAATCTGCTTATTGCTTCATTTCTCTTGGCTTCATTAAATCCTTTAACTCTATAAAGATATAAATGATAAGAAGTTTCTGTACCATTATCATCTTTAGTAAATGGTATTATTGAAAAATCTTCTTTTGATAATATATCATTATATACCTTAAAGATAGCTCTTCTCTTTTCTAATAGCTCTTCGTATCTCTTAAGTTGAACTAAACCTATTGCAGCACTTATATCTGTCATATTACATTTTAATCCATCATTAATGATGTCATATTCCCATGCTCCAGCTTTAAGCTTTGTTAATGCATCTTTTGATTGACCATGCATAGCTGTAAATCTCATGTATTTTTGTAAATCTTCATGATTTTCAAAGTTATTATCATTGAAAGTAACTGCTCCACCTTCTGCTGTAGTTAAATTCTTAACTGCATGAAATGAGAAAGAATGGAAGTTACATTGAGATCCAACTCTTTCGCCCTTGTATTTAGCTCCAAATGAATGTGCTGAATCACAAAGTATTATTATATCTTCTCTATTTTTTTCTTTTAAAACTTTTTTAAGTTCATCATAATCAAAAGGTACTCCGGCAATATCAACTGGCATAATTACCTTTGTTTTCTCAGTTATCTTTTCTGCTACTTTATCTATATCCATTTCAAATGTATCTTTTTTTACATCAACATATACTGGCTTAATTCCTCTATGTACAGAAACACTTGAAGTAGCAGTATAAGTATAAGGAGTAGTTATAACTTCATCGCCTTCTTTTATATCAAAAACCTTAAGAACTAATTCCATAGCAGCTGTTGCACTATTTAATGCTAAAGCCTTATTAACCTTACAATATTCTTGTATTCCTTCTTCAAATTTAGCAAGTTGAGGTCCTGATGTTATCCATCCTGATCTTAAAACATCACAAACTGCCTCAATTTCTTCTTCAGTTATATCTGGTGGTGAAAAAGGTATATTCTTTATTTTAGTCATTAAAATTCATTCCTCTCTTAATATGAAAATTTTTTAAATATCTATCTATTAGTATAAGAGTAATTTCTTAATTAAAATCTGCTTTTTTTAATTAATGATACTACTTTTTATTTTTATCATTCCTAAACAAATTTATCTCTAGTAATTTTTTATTAATAATTTAACATCCTATACTAAGTATTTCCTACTTCAATATTTATTATAAACTCCTACCTAAGGTATGAGTCAATAGTAATATTTAATTAGATTTAAATTCTTTGTAATTATAATATTATATACTAACGTTTTTTTAAATAAGTTGTGTTTTAAATGAGTGTTAATATATGCAATGAGCAAATTGGCATTGTAATTGGATTTTNNCTTGTCTCAATTTTACATTGAGAGCAAGCTAAAATGGGACTATATTCATTTTAGTATTCCTAAATTCAATTACTTAGTCCAATATGCTTATGCATATATTAACACTCTTCAAACATAAATTTACTTATTCATTGATATATAGAGGCATCTATGCAATAAGAACTCTATTTCTTTTTTTAGTCTTATTAGTTCTTCTCCGCTAATATCTTCTAACTTCTTTTCATCTTCTTTAAATTCTTCATTTAATGCATCAAATAAAGACATTATCTCTTCTTTATTAGTTTCTCGTAAAGAATCTAAATATCTTCTTATAGATATTTCTACGTCTTCCGCCCAATTATCTATAGCTTTTAATGAAATCTCATTTATCTTCTTTTGCCATGTCAATGAATCATATAAGTAAAATACAGATTCAGTAAAAACAGTTAGATACTTAGTAATAGCCTTTATTGATGAGGCTTTTATTGCTTTTAATAAATGTTTTAAATTTTCATGTGCATGTTTATATGATTTAGTATCTACTATATTACCTAATTTATTTAAATTTATATCTTCTGGATTGCTTATACTATCTTTGTCTTCTTTTGCAGTTGCTTTTCTAAACATTTCTCCAGTTGCTTGTTGTATCTCATCTCCTATGTGTTGCTTTAATACACCTTCCATAACTTCTGTGTAAGATGGAATACTTACTTTTATCTTTTCTTCTAATTTAGATATGGCTTCTTTTAATATATCTTCAATATTTTTATCTAAAAGTATTATTTCACTTTCAATATCTCTCATTAAAGTTTCTGTTTCTTCATTTATTAAATTTGGAACATAATAATTTTGCATTAATGTATATGTCTCTTCTTTTTTAGTCCATTTGCTTTCATCATGAACATATTCAGTAATTTTATTTTTTACATCTATTGCAGATTTATCTATAAGTTTAACTGAACTTACTTTTATTTTTGTAAATCCCCTATCTATAGTAGTTAATATTTCATGCTTTTTATCTAAAAATTCTCCTAGTATATTTAATCGTTCTTCTATACCTTCTTTTTTAGATTCTATATTAGCAACCTTAGAGTTAATCTTTATATTACATTCATTTAATATATAATCTTGATAATTTTTCAAACTATTAGCAAGTTCCTCTTTTTTATCATCATCATTAACTCTTTCATATACATATTCCCAAAGCATAGATGTATCAGGATGTTTTTCTTTATTACTTTCTATAAAGAATGTCTTTGCATCTTTTTTAATACATTTATTAACACTTTTTTTGATTTCCAATATTCTCTTATTATCTTCTGACATATCTTTTGGACACATATTAATTGCTAAAATAACTTCTACATCTTCACTTATTATTTCTCCAACATATTTTAAAAATTGAAAATCATCATCACCAATTCCAACTTTATAAGATACTACATATATAATAAAATCACTTTGTGGAATAAAGCTTTTTAATGATTCCTCATGATATTCTACAAGTGAACCATAACCTGGAGTATCAAAAATTCTCATTCCATTATATTTAGAATTATTAGCTTTTCCAACATATTTAAGCTTATGTAAATCCTTATTATAATTTACTAGTAACTTATCAAAGATATCTTTATCTATAACTTGTGTACTCGAATCCTTATTTACAGCTATTAATTTTTCTTCATCTTCATCAGATATAACAACTTCAGTAACAACTCCAGTTGTTGGCTTAACACTTTCTAATAAAATTTTATCTTTAAATAATCCATTTATTAATGTACTTTTTCCTGAGCTTGTCTCTCCTAGCATAACAACATAATGTGAAGGATTCATTATTTTATCTTTAACTAAAAAATTCTTTTCAGTAATATCATCATTTCCTAAAGTTTTAACAATTGAATCAATACTCTTTTGTCTACTTATACATCTTTCAAAATTATTCATATATTCATCCCCTTGCTTTAAATAATTTGACTATATTTTAAAATATATGTTTATATATTCAATATGTAAAATGGCATTGTAATTAGATTTTGAGAATACTTAATAAGTATTGTCCATTTTACTGCTTGTCTCAATTTTATATTGGGAACAAGCTAAAAAGGGACTATAGTTATTTTAGTATTCCTAAGTTTAATTACTCCGCCCACTTTACTTATGAATATATAAACATATCTGCTCTAAAACATACTAACTGCTTTAAATTAATCCTACATCTTCTTTGACTTCATTTAATATTTTTAAATCATCTTCAAATTCTAATATATTATTTTCACTATAGGCATAGTCATATTGTTTCTCTATACTTTGAATATCATCTTTAAAGCTATTTTCTAAATTCTTTCTTAGCTCTTTTATTGAATCATCCATATCTTGTTGTTTTGCTCTTAAATCATCAAGTATTTCTTCTTTTAAATAGTTTTCTAAATCTTCAACCATAGGCTCTAAATCCCTTAATGTATAATTTGCTCTATTTTCTACTATTTCCTTACGAACAAAATCACCTATCAAAGAAAATGCCATTCCAATTCCCATTCCAACAAGTATTCCAAGAGGACCTCCTAATGTTCCTACAGTTCCAAGTGTCCCTATTAGTCCGCCAGATACCCCTAACAATGATGGTAGCGATTTTTCAAATTTAAATTCACTTTCTTTATTAAAAAATGATATGTTTTCATATTGACCATAAAAGCCCTTTATTGTTATACCATTTAATTCTTTGTTAAGGTTTTTTATTAATTCACTTGTTTTATCTAATACTTCATCCATAATATCATTTATAGCTTTATCCGATGATTCTTTATATATTAAACTTAGTCTTTCTCCATCTACAATCCCTCTATTTATTATGGCTTTTAAATTAGCTCTTAAATTTGTTATTTTTTCTTTTATAATACTTGAAGCATAATCGATAATCTTTTCCATTTCTTCATATGCATAAGCTCTAATTCTTCTAAAATTCTTTTTATTATCTAAAAGTATAGCTTTTATTTCTTTAATCTTTTCTTCTTTATTTAAATCATTTTGTTTTTTTTCATTTAAACATAATGTCTTATATTCTTCTATTTTATCATTAATATTTTCTAATGCTCCTACTATTTTTGAATTTAAAGACTTTTCTAAACCTATATTATATTCTTTAGATACATTTTCTATATTTTCTATAACATTTAATATACCTGAGTCTTCATAAAGTGTGTTATCTCTAGTAAATTTACCTTTTACCGCTTCATAAACATTAACCACATTTACATTAATTTCTTTGCTTTCGTTATGTTCCGCACAAATACTATTTAAAACATATTCATTATGCTCTTTTGCATCAAGTGCGTCTTCATCACTTTCATCATTCCACTTATTTTGAACAAAAATTGTATTTGACAATTTAGGCCATAAGGCATTTATAAAATTTCTTTCAGTTCTTGTAATTGGAGGGTTTGTCCTCAACATAAATATTCCAGAAACCAATTTATTTACATAGTCTAATGTAGTTCTTTGATTTTCAGGTGTTAAACTGCCCACACCTGGAAGATCAACAAGTACTACATTATTGTTTAATACATCGTTTTTATTATATAAGATTATCTTAGATACCTTAAGCTCATTTGCCATATTATAATCATTATGAACATATTTCTCTAAATCACATAATTTTATTTCTTTACATTCTTTATCTAAAAAATGTACTATAGCTTTTTCAGTATCTTCTCCATATCTTACTTCAACAGGTACACAAGTTGTTTCATCAACATCTGTTGGCAATATATTCTCTTCCATTAAAATAGAATTAAGAAAACTACTTTTTCCAGCACCTTGAATACCTAATACAGGTATTATTATTTCTTTTTCATTTAAGTTGTCAATAAAATGATTAAAATAATCTATATAATTTACAGCATTATCTTTATTAAGATATTTCTCTAATAAAAAATTAAATCTAGAATCATTTATTAAATCTACATATTTCATTAAATATTATCTCCTCTTTCCAAAAATCCTTGCAAAGAATGATCTATTTCCCCATTCAACTTCTTCTTGTATATTGCTCATTTTCTTATTTAATTTAATTTCCATATCATTTATAAGATTCATTACTTCATATTTTTCTAACATTTTTTCATGTACTGTATCTAATTTTTCTATAGCTTCACAGCTATTATTTATATTAATCTTAATAGCCTCTTCTAATAAGCTTACTTTTGTTCCAACTTCATCAATATTAATTTCTTCTATCTTATTTATTATTTCTTCTTTATTATTTCCAGAATTCTTAACCATTTTAACTCCTAAAATAGCTAATTTATCTTCTAAAGATTCTATATTTAAATCATTTATTTTCTTTTCTATTGTTCCAACACCCTCTGATAATTTAACTTCTAACTGCTTATCTGAATCTTCAACACGATCTTTTAACTTTTCTAGAGTTATAGCAATTCTGTTTAAACCACCATTTAAAAGCTTATTATGTTCTTCAGCAATTTCTTCTACACATTTTGAAATTTTTGATATATTACCACTTATTTCTTCTATTTTTTCTTCTATATCTTCATTACCTTCTCCA
The DNA here is from genome assembly GCF_023845855.1 of Clostridium sp. ZBS2. Lineage (NCBI taxonomy): Bacteria > Bacillati > Bacillota > Clostridia > Eubacteriales > Clostridiaceae > Clostridium > Clostridium sp. ZBS2. Next base: position 31,634 of record NZ_JAMQIF010000008.1, on the reverse strand, counting down.
AGTTCATCTTTTAATATATTGATTTTCTTTTCAAGAGGTTTTAAGTTTTCTTTAAGTTCATCATTTATATTTTTAGATATCCTTGATAAAGACTCTATCATGTCTTGTTGCAATTCATCCATCATATTTTTTGTAACTTCATCACATTGTATTAGTAAAGATTTTTTGTCCATTTCTTTGCTCCTTAGTTTTTATAATATTACTTTAAAAAATAGCTCAATATTTCTTCTAATGTTTGTTTTTCTTCATTACCGCGAGATAATATATTTGCAAACAACTTAGTTTTTATATCTTTATATTGACTTAATAAAAATCCATCATTTTCTTGCCCCTCTATTAATGCTAAATTGTAAATAGGATTTTTAGAATTAACTAATACATAGCCAATCTTAGAATTATTTATTCTATTTTTAATTTTTTTCTTAAACGAGTAAGTGGCTGTAAGTATTTCTTTTATATTATTAGCATTTATAAATTCTCTACTAGAATCTATAACCAAATTTATCATAATATTATTCTTTAAAACTATATTTTTAAGATTAATATTTTCAAGTATTTGCTTTTCTGAACTACCTATTTGAATTCCATTGAAAAGTAAGTACATATTGTATTCTTTTGAAGAGTTAATATTTAGTATTTTATTTGTTTCTACTTTATTTTGAGATAATTCATATATTATAGTTATATTATTTAAAGTGTATATTCCTTGTTTCTTTATAATTTCAAGTTCTTCATCATTTAAATACAAATCATACATTCTAGAAATAAATTTAGATGCAGCCTCTAAATCCCAAGTCCAAAATATTTGATGAGTTTCTTTTTTAGATATAGATAAAACTTTTTCTTCTATGTAATTACTTATCATTGAATAGCTTTTCTTAAATATTTCATTACTTAATTTATAAAGATTGTAAGAAACATTGGTTAATTCTATTTCCTCTATATTCAGATTTTTATCTTCATTTTTATTTTCTATTTCTTCATCTAATGTTAAAGCTGCTTCTTCTACATTATTATATTTATTCTTCAGCTTATTTCTTATAATCTTTAAGTCCTTTATAACATTATCTATATCATAAAGTTCTATATTTTGCTCTTTCTTCTTTTTAAACTCTTCTTCTATCTTACTTATCTCACTATAGAAGAGGCTTAATGAATTACTATACTGTTCGCTCCAATCATAAAGTATACTCATATATTTTCTACTACTTTCATTGCATACTTTTTTAACCATAAGTATAGTAGCCTCTTTATCTACTACTTTTTCATCATATTCTTGCTTTTCATATCCCCAGTCAGTTTCAAATATATCTGATAAGATTCTCTTTCCTACATTAAAGAAACCATCTTTTTTTATAAGTTTTACTTTCTCTTCGTATTTGTGCTTAACATATATATCTTCACTTTCCATACTAGGTAATGAATATGAGAATCTAATATCAATATTCAGTTTTTCGTATATTTCCTTTTTCTTTTCTTCACACTCTCTTACAATACCTAAAATTTGATTTTCTATCTTTTTACTCTTATTATTTATATTTTCTACTATATCTGAATAGCTACTTATTTCTTTTGAATCCGACTCGTTTATTTCTTCTATTGTATTAAGTGTTACCTTATCTATAAGATTAATTTTAGATGTTATTTTATCTCTAGATACTCTAAAATCATAATTAAGATCATCAATATCATTAAGTATTTCTTTTATGTAACTTGTATCTTCTAAATTGCTTCCATCTATGATTTCTTTATCAGTATCAATTATATTGCCAATTCTTTCAACAATACTCCCTTGCCTTTGAATATTTAGTTTTGGGGTAATATTTTCAACACACCTATATATAGACTTTATAAAACCTTCAAGATTAGATTCATTATATAAATTATTGTTATTTTTTATTCTTCCATTTAAAGCATTTAAAGAAGAAATTTGAATAATATCAAACTCTTTATTGCTTGTTGCTTTTTGTAATAATATTTCTGCTCTTTTTTTATGCTTGTCTAATATGATATATTTATTTTCTTCAACAATGCCATATTTACCTATCTTTTCCTCTATTGAATCTATCATATTTTGAACTAATATTATTTGCTTCTTTTTATCATTTACTATTTTTATTTTTTCTAAATTAATTTGGTCGCTATTAGCTTTAACAGTAGTTAAAAATACACAAATATCTATTGTTGGTAATAGAATCTCCAAAGTTAATTTTTCATGCATTTCTAAATTATAAGCATCTAGACCTGGACTATCTATTAACTGAATATTGTCATCTAATAAAAAGTTAGGTGATTTTATATCAATCTGAGCTACATTAAACTTATTATTAGAATTTCTATTTTCATCAGCATACTTAGATATAACTTCCATATTTAAATTAGTATCATCATAAACTTCTGGAGATTTATCTTTAAAGTATATAGTAGCCTGTCTTTTTTCGCCTTTAGACACTGTTATTATTATACTTGAGCTTGGCAAAATAGCTACTGGTAATAGCCTTTCCCCTAGCAATGAATTTACTAATGTTGATTTCCCACTGCTTGTTATTCCCATAATAGCAATTCTTATTATATTACTTTTTATTTGTTTTTTACGTTGCTTTAACCATTCAACATCATTACTGTATCTATTTCTTCTGTATTCATTCTGTTCTAATATATTTTTTATATCTTCAATTGTATCTAATATATAGTTATCTTTATTCATAATTTTCTCCATCTTTTATGCTAATTCATGTTATGTATTCATAAATAATCATTTACTGTTATATTACCACAATTGACTACATTTATCTAATTTCTATTTACAAAAAATCATTAAATTAACTGTGAAACCTTATATTTTTCTATGTTTTTACATTTTACATATATTTTAGAGGAATTGTTAGATAGACCTGTTATCTTTTCTTATTATTTCTTTAATTATTAAGATAAATTACTAATTAATTTCTCATCATAAGTTTAGTTTTTCATATTATTAAAAAAGAAATAAACTAGTTAAATATACTATTAATCTTGTTTTTTGATTATTAACATTTTTAGATGTAAAAAAATACTATAATAGCATAAAAATAAGCCATGCCTTAAGTAAATGGATATATTATAAATTGTTTTTATAATATATCCATTTTCAAAGCATAGCCTAGTTTTTTTGATCCTTACATTTTATAATATTGTTAATATTTTATAATAAGTTATATTTCTACAATTACTGGTAATATCATAGGCTTTCTTTTCATTGTAGTATATACAAAACTATCTACTTCTCTTCTTATTCTATTTTTAATTTCTGCCCATTGTGTTATATTATCGTCTAAACATTTTTCTACAACTTTTGTAACTATACGTCTTACATTGTTAATTAAATCTTCAGAATTTCTAACATATACAAAACCTCTTGACACTATATCTGGTCCTGATAATATTACCTTATTTCTTCTATCTATTGCTACTACTACAGTTATAATTCCATCTTCAGCTAAATTTTTTCTATCTCGCAAGACCATATTTCCCACATCGCCAATTCCAAGACCATCTATAAGAACTCTTCCAGATGGCACTTTTCCAATAACTTTTCCCTTGTTTTTTGATAATTCAAATACATCACCTGTATCTAATATAAATATATTCTCTTCTTTAAGCCCCATACTTTGAGCAATTTTAGCATGAGTAATCAAATGTTTATATTCACCATGTACAGGAATAAAGAATTTAGGTTTTAATAAGCTTTGAATCACCCTAAGTTCTTGTTCACATGCATGACCTGAGACATGTATGTCTTCTATTGTTTTATATATTACATTAGCACCTTTTTCAGTCAAGTCATTTATTAAATTTGATACAGCTTTCTCGTTTCCTGGTATTGGAGATGCTGAAATTATAACCACATCTCCCTTTTGTATTTCTATATATTTATGAGTTGACGCTGCTATTCTAGAAAGAGCTGCCATTGATTCACCTTGACTACCTGTTGTCACAATAGTAATTTGGTCATTTGGACAATTCTTTATTTCATCTAATGATACTATCATTTCTTTAGGTATAGATAAATATCCTAAATTCATTGCAATCTCTGATATTTTCTCCATACTTCTACCACTAAAAGCTATCTTTCTTTTATTTTTTATAGAACAATCGCTGATTTGTTGAAGTCTATGAACATTTGATGCAAATGTAGATACAATAACTCTTCCGGTTGCTTTACTAAAAAGATTATCTAGTGTTTCTCCAACTGTCTTTTCTGACATTGTATATCCTTTATGTAATGCATTTGTGCTATCTGCCATCAATAATAATACACCTTTTCTGCCTAGTTCTGCATATCTTTGAAGATTTATTACATGACCATCTATTGGAGTAAAGTCAACCTTAAAATCTCCACTGTGTACAATAATTCCCATTGGTGTATGCAATGCTATAGAACAAGCATCAGGAATACTATGATTGGTTCTAATAAATTCGATATTAAAATTCTTTAATTTTATAGTTTCACCAATTTCAACAAGATTTAATTTACAATCATTTAACATATGATGTTCTTCTAGTTTACTTTCAATTAATGCTAATGTTAATTTGGGTGCATATACTGGAACATTAATTTGTTGTAATACATACGGTATTCCACCTATATGATCTTCATGACCATGAGTTATAAAAAAGGCTTTTACCTTATTTTTATTTCTTATTAAATATGTAACATCAGGAATTATGATGTCAATTCCATAAAGATCTTCATCCGGGAATGCTAAACCACAATCTATAACAATTATTTCATCACCATATTCAAATGCTGTAATATTCTTTCCTATTTCTCCAAGTCCACCTAATGGAATTATTTTTAATTTCGCCTTATTTTTTAGTGAAACCTTCTTTGGTTTGTAACTCTTTAAATTTTTAGTTTCTTTTTTAGTTTCTATAGTGTTTTCCACATTTTCACTCCTCATTTACTTTCATCTCTTATTTTAAGTATGTACATATACGATTAAATATATAACTTTAAATTTAAGTTATTCATTTGCAGTACAATAATATATTTTTTATTTAAGTTAATACTATTTTTTCTATTCCATTATTAATCGGAAATATCTTTCAACAACTTTATAGTATGGTTGATACTATTATAGTCGGTAGATTTTTAGGCATCCAGTCTCTTGCTGCTGTTGGAGCAAGAGGATCTATTTTCTTTTTAATAATAGGATTTATAGTAGGACTTGCCAGTGGATTTTCTGTTATTGTTTCTCAAAAATTTGGTGCTAATGGTGATGAAGGTGTAAGAAATTCCGTTGCAACATCAATAATTTTATGTTTTATAATAACTATAATAATAACCACTTTAAGTCTTTTATTTTCTAAATCACTATTAAGGCTGTTAAATACCCCAGAAGATATTATAAATAGTGCTAATGCTTATATAAGTGTTATCTATGTAGGAATTGGAGATAGATTTATTCCTATGATGGCTGGCGTTGCTTAAATTATTAGTAAGAGTTATTGTTGCATTTACATTGCCTGCTATAATTGTGTATACTGGTATATGTTTAGCTAGCCCAATAGCATGGATTGCAGCATGTATTCCTTTGGCAATAAAATATTATAAAACCATAGACAAGATGAGTATTAATGATTTAAATTTTTTAAAAACAAAATCAACAGAACTTCTTGGATAAAAAACAATGTATTAAAAATATTCCTTGGATAAAATAAATATTCCAAGGAATTTTATTTTATATACTGATCTACTAGATCACAATATTATTATACTTATATTCTTCATTATTCACTTCAAATAACATTTCTATAATTTTACTTTATATTAAGATTATAACTCATTCATTTTTATATTAATACATCTTAATTATTAAATTTTAATTAAACTAAAAAAACAAGTCTTGTTTAAGTAAAAGTTAAAATATATTTCTTTTCAAACAAAACCTTGATTTTTTAATTATATTACTTATTCTGAAATTCCACTTTCCTCAAACTTTTTTGTAAACTTTTCTAATAGTTTATTTATAGGCTTCTTTAAAAATACTGCAATTAAAATAGAAGCACCTCCATAAATTAACAATATTATTATATCTTTTGTTAATACTTCTCCTACTACTCCACCAATTGCTTCTCTTGCAAAAGATATAGCATATGTAAATGGTAAATAAGGATGTATCATTTGAAAAAATTTTGGGGTTAATTCTATTGGAAATGTTCCTCCTGATCCACCTATTTGTAATACTAATAATACTATTCCTATAACTTTTCCAACATTTCCAAAAACAGAAACTGCCGAATAAAGTATTGATACAAATACAGCACTAGTAAATAACATTCCTAGGACTAATAACATAGGATTTAAACAATATATTTTTAATAAATATAAATCTCCCATAACTACTATAAGTGATTGAATTAGTGCTACAGTCATAAATAGCATTAACTTACCAAAATATATTTCCCAAAATTTATATTCTCCATGAGTATTAACAGTTAAAATTGAAAGCAACAATAATAATCCAACCCATAAAGATAATACACTATAAAACGGTGTCATAGCACTTCCATAGTTGCCCATTGGATACAATTCTCTTGTTTCAAGATTTACAGGAGTAGTTAAAAAATCCGTTCTTTCTTGAACATCTTCTTTTAATAAGTCTATTAATTCTTTTAAACTCTGTTCGTCTGTTACATTTTTCATTTTATCTGTTATTTCATTTATTATTCTTTCTGCTTCTGGAAGTTTTTCTTTAACAAAAGTTATTCCTTCTATTCCTTTGTCTGCCCCTTTATAAGCAGTGTTTAATATGCCTTCAACATTAGGTAATCTTTTTTCAGCTTCTTCTATCATTGTTAATGTATTTTCAGCAACTTTAAATGCACTGTCAAATATATTATTTATTTGTGGAAGTATTTCTGTGTCAAACTTTAAATATATATCTTCACTTGTTGATGCAATATTATCTGCTAATGTTTTTATATTGTTTAATAAACTTAAATCTACAGTATTTCCAGCATCTAAAGAATCTCTTATACTTTGAAGTGAATTTTGAATTTTATAAATATTTTCTTGTAACGTTTCAAGCTTATTTACAATTCCATTTAGGGGCTTAGTAGAACTAATATTATTTAGTACTTTTAGAAACCTCAATACTGAATCATTTACTTTTTCTAAACTCTTTACCTTATTTATTAAATTATTAATCATTTCTGGTGCTTTCTCTGTTCCAGAGTTTATAGCATCTATAATACTATTTGTATATGATGAAATATCTTTACTTATTTCTGAAACTAATCTAATATCTTCTTTAATTGTTGGTGACATATCACTTAATCCACTCTTAGATACAGAAATAAAACTTTCTACCTCACTACTTAAGCTCTTAGTATTATTTAATGTTTCATAAATTAAAGGTATACCTTCCTGTATTTCTTTAACTAACTCTTTAATTTTAACTACACCATCATAAGCTAAATCAGTTGCTTCATTTATTTCTCCGAACCTGCCTCTAATTTCTTCTAACATATTATATACATTAGATATTTTAGGTATTTGATCTTCTAATTCAATTCCCACATCTCTTGATGCCGTAAGTAATGAATTACTAACTGTTTCAATTACACTCTTTGTAACATTTTCTTGAACTCCTGAAGCACCTTTATCAGTTAATTTAGGAGCAACTGCATTTATTTTTTCATTAACAGTATAAATTATAGTTCCTTTTTTAATATCACTAGTTATTATTGAAGTCATATCTTTTGAAAAGTCTTCTGGAATTGTTATTGTAGCATAATATTTCCCCTTTTTAATAGCTTCATCGGCTTCCTCTTCACTAACAAATTGCCAACCTAATAAATTATTTTCTTTTAATCCATTAATAACTTCATCGCCTAAGATTATATAATTTTCCAATATATATGCACCTTTATCCTTATTTACAACACCAATTTTAATTTTACTTGTAGCTTCTTGTGAATATGGATCCCACGATGCTGCTATATTAAACCAAGCATATAAGGATGGTAGTAAACATAAAGCCATTATTACAATAAGTGCAGATGAGTTGGTAATTATATTTCTTATATCTCTTTTATAAATACTAAATATGTTTTTCATATTATGCTGCTACTTATACTCTATACAAGTAGCTCTCCTTTCCATAACAAATAACATTCTTAAGTATATTATTAGGATATTTTCAAAAATTTATTAGTTATTTATTATAAAAGAGACGATAATTCCAAGGTTAATAAAAACAGACTACAATAATAAAATAAATATAGATATTTTCAGATGCGTATATATAAGAATAGACAGAATTTCTTTAAGATTGTGACTAAAGAAAAAATTTAGAAAGTAAAATAGAAAGTAAGCTTAAATATAAAAAAATTGGCTCTGTCTTAAATCAATATTGACATATGCAATATGTAAAGCGGCATTGTAATCGTACTTTGAGAATTCTTAATGAGTATTNNTTTGCTTATGTATATATCAATAATAGATAAAACAGAGCCAATAAATACTTTATTTATTCATGCCTTCATAATCTTTTAAGAATTTTTCAATTCCTGCGTCTGTAAGCGGATGCTTGATCATTTGCATAATAACATTGTATGGAATTGTTGCTATATCAGATCCTGCTTTAGCACAGTCTAATACATGAATTGGATTTCTAACACTTGCAGATATAATTTCAGTATCTATTCCATGAACTGCAAATATTTCAGATATATCTTCTATTAATGTAATACCTGTACTTCCAATATCATCTAATCTTCCTAAGAATGGACTTACATAGCTTGCACCAGCTCTTGCTGCAAGTAATGCTTGTACTGCTGAAAAAATTAATGTTACATTTGTTTTTATTCCTTCTTTATGAAGAATATTTACTGCTTTTAATCCTTCTGCACACATAGGAATTTTTATCACCATGTTTTTGTGAATTTTAGCTATTTCACGTGCTTCTTTAACCATTCCTTCACATTCCATTGAAATAACTTCTCCACTTATTGGACCATCAACAATGCTTGTGATTTCCTTAATCACTTCTTTAAAGTCTCTTCCTTCTTTTGCTATAAGTGAAGGATTTGTAGTAACACCACAAATAACTCCTAACTCATTAGCTTTTTTTATTTCTTCAATATTGGCTGTATCAACAAAAATTTTCATCGATTAATCCTCCTAATCTTTTCTTACTTTATTTATTCTATAATTAGTATACATAATCCTTCAACTTTTAAAGTTAACGATTACTTTAGAACAAAATCGCTAAGGCGACTTTAGAGCCCTCGATTTTTTTAGCCATGCACCCTTTCCAAACGCAGTGCAGGAATAATGGTGCGGCATATGATTATTTTTTATTCTTTAGGTGTACTCATCATACCTTTAAAAAACAGTATCCTAAAAATTATACACAAATTTCTTAATAATATAAATTCCTAAAGAATAAAATATAACGTTTGCACTTACTTAAATAAATATTCTAAGTTTTAGATGAAATATTACTCCATCTAAAACTTAGAACTTTAATTTTTTATAAAGAAACTATTGTATCAAGAGCAACTTCCATCATTGCTTTGAATGTTGTTTGTCTTTCTTCTGCACTTGTTACTTCACCTGTTATAAAGTGATCACTTACTGTTAATAAAGTTAATGCATTAACTTTATGTTTAGCTGCTATTGTATATAATGCTGCTGTTTCCATTTCAACTCCTAAGCAACCGAAATCAGCCCATTTCTTCCAATCTTCATTATCATCTCCATAGAATATATCTGAACTATATACACTACCTACTTTAGGTTCAAATCCTTTTTGTACTGCTATATCATAAGCAGGTTTTAATAAATCAAAACTTGCTGTTGGCGCATAAGTTCTACCTTGGAATCTTACTAAGTTAAGATTTGAATCTGTTGAAGTTGACATTGCAATTATAAGATCTCTTATTTTAACTCTTTCATGGTAACCACCACAAGTTCCAACTCTTATAAGGTTTTTAACTCCGTAGCTTTCTATTAATTCAGTAGAATATATAGACATTGATGGGATACCCATTCCGGTTCCTTGCACTGATATTCTCTTACCTTTATATGTTCCTGTAAATCCATACATTCCTCTAACTTCATTGTAGCAAACTACATCTTCTAAAAAGTTTTCTGCTATAAATTTAGCTCTTAAAGGATCTCCTGGTAATAATACGCTTTCTGCTATAGCGCCTTCTGGTGCATTAATATGAATACTCATTGTGTCTTACCTCCGCTTATTATAATTTAATTAATTGTTATGTTTTTTAATTTGGGTCTTATATAAGTAAAATCTATTTTAATATTGATTTAACTTCTTTAATTATTTCTTCACTAGTTAAATTATATTTTTTCATAAGTTCATCTGGTGTTCCTGATTCTCCAAATGTATCTTTAATTCCTACCATTTTAATTAAAGTAGGACATTCACTAGATACAACTTGAGAAACCATTGCTCCAAGTCCACCTATAATAGAATGTTCTTCAGCTGTAACTATTCCTTTAGTTTCTTTAGCAGCTTTTAATATTATTTCTCTATCTATTGGTTTAATAGTAGAAATATTTATAACTCTTGCTTTAATTCCTTGAGTTTCTAATTCTTTTGATGCTTCTATAGCTTTTTGAACCATCATTCCTGTAGCTATGATAGTTACATCATTACCTTCTCTTACCTCAACACCTTTTCCGATTTCAAATTTATAATTATCATCGAATATATCTTCTGTATTGCATCTTCCAAATCTTAAGTAAACAGGACCATTAAATTCAGCAGCAGCTTTTGTTGCAGCCATTGCTTCTCTATGATCTGCTGGAACTATTACTGTCATATTAGGAAGTGAATTCATAAGTGCTATATCTTCAACAGATTGATGTGATCCACCATCTTCACCAACTGTAATTCCTGCATGAGTTGCTGCTATTTTTACGTTAACCTTTGGATAACAAATAGAGTTTCTTATTATTTCAAAAGCTCTTCCAGTAGCAAAAACAGCAAATGTGCTTGCAAAAGGTATGTTTCCTACATTAGCAAAACCTGCAGCCATTCCCATTAAGTTTTGTTCTGCTATACCTGCATTAAAAAATCTATCTTTAAATTCTTCTTTAAATCCATTAGTTTTAGTTGATTTAGAAAGATCCGCATCTAAAACTACTACCTTCTCATTTTCACGTCCAAGTTCAACCAATGCCATTCCGTATGATTCTCTTGTTGCTTTACCCATTTTAAATTCCTCCTATCTTTCAATCTCACTTATTGCTTGATTTCTTTGTTCTTCATTAGGTGCTTGACCATGCCAACCTGCTTGATCTTCCATAAAGCTAACACCTTTACCTTTTACAGTCTTAGCAATGATAACGCTTGGCTTATCATTACACTTTTCAACTTCTAAGAATGCTTCATTTATTTTGTCAAAGTCATTACCATCTTCACAAATAACAACATTCCAACCAAAGCTTTCAAATTTCTTATCTAAAGGAGAAACTCCCATTACATCTTCATTTTTACCATCTATTTGAAGGCCATTGTTATCAATTATAGCAACTAAATTATTTAATTTATAATGAGCTGCTGCCATTGAAGCTTCCCAAACCAATCCTTCTTGTAATTCTCCATCACCTAAAACAACATATATCTTAGCATCGTTCTTTTGAGTCTTAAGACCTAAAGCCATTCCCACTGCATTTGATATTCCTTGACCAAGTGATCCGGTTGAAACATCTACTCCTGGTACATGCTTAGAATCTGGATGTCCTTGAAGAAGAGCTCCTGTTTTTCTTAAATTGTATAATTCTTCTTTTGGGAAATATCCTTTTTCAGCTAATACAGAGTAAAGAGCTGGAGCTGCATGTCCCTTGCTTAATACGAATCTGTCTCTGTTAGGATCTTTAGGATTCTTAACATCAACATTCATTTTTTCATTGTATAAGTATGTTATTATTTCTGAGCAAGATAGTGAACCACCTGGATGTCCTGATTTTGCTGCATAAATCATTTCTATTATGTCTTTTTTTACTTCTTTTAATGTAGAAACTAAATTTTCTTTATTCATACCTTTCACCAACCAATCTTTCAATTTGTAGTATATAATTTAATTAACTTTGTTTAAACATTCACATTTTAGCCTAGTTAAATCTAATATGCTTACATTTATGCTGAATTCTAATTTCCAGGTAAAATTAATTCTACCTGGAACTAAGAATCTTATTATTCTAAAAATCAATGCAATTTTAAGATATTATATTCGTAATTTAAAATATTATTAAACTAGCTTTCCTAGTACTGATTTACCAATTGTATTTTCAGGCATCTTTAATTCAAAGTTATCAGCTATAGTTGCACCAATTGTAGCAAAACTATCTACTGTATCCATTAATCCATTTTCTTTCATAGATGGTGAATAAGCTATAAATGGAACAAATTCACGTGTATGATCAGTACCAGTATAGGTTGGATCGTTTCCATGATCAGCTGTTATTATTAATAAATCATCTTCTTTTAATTTTTCTAATACTTTTCCTAAGTTAACATCAAATTTTTCTATTTCTTCTGCATAACCTACTGGGTTTCTTCTATGTCCCCATAAAGCATCGAAATCAACTAAGTTAACAAAGCATAATCCTTTAAAGTCTTTATCCATTATTTCTAATGTTTGTTCCATTCCATGAACAGAACTCTTTGATTTATTTGATTCAGTAATTCCTTCTCCATCAAATATATCACTTATTTTTCCAACAGATATTACATCAAATCCATTATCTTTTAATGCATTAAGTGCTGTTGCTCCATATGGTTTTAATGCATAATCATGTCTGTTGCTTGTACGTTTAAATTCGCCTTTTTTAGCTCCTAAGTATGGTCTAGCTATTACTCTTCCAACTTTCCATTCATCTTTAAGAGTAAGCTCCCTTGCTATTTCACAACAACGATAAAGTTCATCTAAACCAAAAGTTTCTTCATGACCACAAATTTGTAAAACAGAGTCAGCAGAAGTATATACTATCATATCTCCTGTCTTCATTTGATGTTCTCCAAGTTCGTCTAATATTTCAGTACCACTTGCACTCTTATTTCCTACTATATTGTGTCCTGTTCTTTTTGTTAGTTCATCTAACAATTCTTCTGGAAAACCTGTATCTGTAAATGTTTGGAATGGTTTTGTGATGTGTAAACCCATCATTTCCCAATGACCAGTCATAGTATCTTTACCAACACTTGCTTCTTTCATTTTCATATAATGAGCTAAAGGTTTTTCTGCTGCTTTTACATGTTTTATAGGATGTAGATTTGATATACCTAGTTTTTCTAAATTAGGTATATTAAATTTTTCTACTGATTCAGCAATATGCCCAAGAGTATCTACTCCTTTATCTCCATATTCTATTGAATCTGGCATAGCGCCTATTCCAAGTGAGTCTATTACAATTGTAAAAATTCTATTATACTTTTTCATACCTTTAATTCCTTTCCAAATTAGACTATGTTTTAACACTAATTTTACTATATTTTTACTTATTATGGGCAATACTATTTAAAATAGTTATTTATTATACAAATTTCTTAAAGTTATAAAATTTTTTTATAACTTTAAGAGAATGTAATATCTTATTAATTATAATTTTAATATGTACTATTATATTAATGTAAGAAGACCAACTATCATTGCACTTAAAACACTAACTGCAAATCCACCAATCATTGCTTTAAAGGCTAATCTAGCAAGGGTATTTCTTTTTTCTGGACACAATGCAGCTATACCTGAAATACAAACTCCCATACTAGAAATATTAGCAAATCCACAAAGTGATATAGTAAGTACTAAACCTGTTCTATAACTTAATGAACCAAATATGTTACCTAAGTCTTGGAATGCAACAAATTCATTTAATACTAACTTACTTCCTAATAATTGACCTGCTGTAAGTATATCTGATCCATTTAATCCCATAAAGAATCCAATAGGTGCAAATATATAAGAGAATATTTGTTGTAAACTTACTCCAAAAATTCCAAGTATACCATTAACTAATGCTACTAGCGAAATAATTGCAAGTAATGAAGTACCTATTGCTACAGCTGTTTGGAATCCACTCATAGCACCTTCTGAAATTGCAGAAATAAGATTTTCATTATCACCCTTATTGTCCATGCTAACATTTTCAATTAATTGAGTTTCCTCTTTTTCAGGTAATAATAACTTTGATATTGCTATACTTCCCATAGGTACCAAAGCACTAGCTATTAATAAATATTCCATAGGAATTCCAAGTGCAGTATATCCCCCTATTATAGTTGCTGACATACTTCCCATTCCTGAAACTAATACAACTATGATTTCACTATCAGTCATTCTATTTAAGTATTTACTAACTAATATTGGACTTTCTGTTTGGCCTAAAAACATATTAGCAACTGCAACAAAACTTTCAACTTGTGTTGTTCCCAATATTTTACCTATAGCTTTACCTATTATTTTTACTATAAATCCTAATATTCCTAAATAATATAAAGCTGCAACTAATGCTGAAATAAAAACAATATTTCCTAATACTTGAATGGCAAATATCATTCCTGTAGGTGCACCAGCATTACCTATTGTTCCAAATAAGAAACCGATTCCCTCTTTACCATAATCAAGTACTTGAGTAACTACATCTGATACTTTTAATATCATTATTCTTCCTAATGGAAATTTTACTAATAAAAATGCAATTACAAACTGTATACCAAGTGCTTTTAATATAGTTTTTTTGGGAATGCTTCTCTTATCTGCAGATAAAATGTACATTATTCCTAATAATAAAATTATACCTATTAAATTTATAACTATGTTCATAATCTTTCTCCTGTCTTTTGTTATAGTATTAACTTTATTCCCATAAAACCTCATACCTTTTGGACATCATTTAATAACGTTAAGTATGAGAAAATTTCATTAGTAAACTTTTAATACTTTTGCTATTAATATCAACAAGTTTTCTTGAATAATTTGTAAACCATGAAATTTTCTCTATTAATAACTATTTATTATTTTCTTTATCTGCTTTTATTAAATTTCTAATCCCTTCTATTGCAACTTTAATTGCTGCATCTGTATCATGAACTTGAGGATCTTCTAATCCAGCTTTAGCACGTTCTTGGTTAGCAATAGCTAAGAATACCGAACCCACACGTACTCTTAAGTAGCTTGATGCTATGAATAAAGCAGCTGATTCCATTTCAGATGCAAGACATCCACATCTTAACCATGCATTCCATTTATCCATTAATTCATAACTTACTGGCTTAGTTTCTGGTGAATGTTGACCGTAGAATGAATCTTTACATTGTACAACTCCAACATGATATTCTTGATTTAAAGTCTTAGATGCTTGTACTAATGAGTTTACTACATTAATATTAGCAACTGCTGGGAATTCTATTGGTGCATATTCCTTACTAGTTCCTTCCATTCTGATTGCTCCAGTGGCAATAACCATATCTCCACCTTTAACATCAATATCCATTCCGCCA
Organism: Clostridium sp. ZBS2; assembly: GCF_023845855.1. Lineage (NCBI taxonomy): Bacteria > Bacillati > Bacillota > Clostridia > Eubacteriales > Clostridiaceae > Clostridium > Clostridium sp. ZBS2. The sequence goes on along the minus strand of NZ_JAMQIF010000008.1, from coordinate 16,116 downwards.
CATGTACCCACTCTAATGAAAGTATCTGCTCCACACTTTACTAATTCTTCTAAAGCTATAGCAGCTGATGGACCACCAATTCCTGTTGAGGTAACGCTTACTTTAACACCATCTAAGTATCCTGTATAAGTAACATATTCTCTCTTATCTGCAACTAACTCTGCATTATCAAAATATGCAGCAATCTTTGCACATCTCTTAGGGTCTCCTGGAAGAATTACATATTTTCCCACTTCTCCCTTTGCAACGTCTATATGATATTGTTTACCTGATCCTTGTGAATATTTCACTTTAATCCCTCCATTTTTTTATTATGTATTTTTTAGTTTTTATTAGTATTCCCGATTTATTTTGTAATATACCCGGAAGACGATTACATGTTTGCCACAAAACATTACTTTAGACACACATTCTACTTGTCTACTTTGTTGTATTGTTGTCTGTTCTTAAATAATATCATGTCTATTATTTACATGTCAAGTTTTTTATAAAGGTATAGTAATTATGTTAAAATATTGATATATTGGTTATATTGTTAATAATAATTAGTTTTATACCTGTAAATCCCAACTAAATCTCAACGATTAACTTATGTTCAAATTTAATGTTTTAATGTTATAATAAAGTATAGATTATTATAATATGTTTTTATTTAGACTTTTATTTATCTACTTGTATTAAACTTGTCTAATTTATTTTTTTAATTATTTATTATGGAATTATTTAAACACAGTTAAATTTAAAAATCTAAATAGAGTTTTTCTAAGATAACATTCTCTAGTTAATTCACTCATTATATATTATTGACAAAATAGAAATCGTTATCTCAAATCAGAAACACTCTATAAAATTTATATTATGTTTATGCGTTAAAAAATTGTAGCAATACATTATTATTTAGTTTATAGAAAAATATTACAATTTAATTGGCGTAATACATAGCCTATGCTAGTTATTAATGAAAGGTGAATTTTATGAATGATATTAACTTAAGTGTAAAACCTAAAGAATTAAGATATGTTACTGTATATAATCAACTTTTTAAAATGATAAATGAAGGTATATTTAAAGAAGGTAGTAGACTTCCTTCAGAACCTGAATTAGCAAAATTTATTGGTGTAAGTAGAACAACATTAAGGCAGGCTTTAGCTTTACTTCAAGATGATGGTTTAATAAAAAACATTAGAGGTAAAGGTAATTTTATAATAAAATCTGAGACAAACAAAGACGTTGGTCTTGAAAAGATAGGACATCCCGTTTATAAATCTTTAGATGAACCAATTGATGATGTTGAAATCATTTTGCGTATAGAACCCTCTACAGATTATTTTAATAAAGTTTTAATTAAAAGTACAGCTGCTGTTGTTCTTGTTGATAGATGGTATAAGTATCAAGGAAAAGCTATTGCTTATACATTTACTTTAATACCAATTGAAACTATATCATCACTTAATATAGACTTAAACAATAAAAAACAAGTTATGGAGTTTTTAGAAAAAGAACTTTATGAAATAGCTAATGATATATTAATTGAATTAAAATATTCAACTTCTGGAAATTTTGCAGCAAAACAACATCCAATTGCATCTGAGGATAAGTTTTACTTAATTCAAGAAACTATATATAAAGATAATGAATTTCCAATTGTATCAAACAAACATTATCTTCCTATAAAGTCAACATCTATAAAGCTACATCCTACAAAATAAAAAGATAATTTAATAAGGCACAATGAAAAAATAACAAGTCCATTTGCTAGCTTATTTTCCATCATGCTACGTCGGCAAATTGACCTAATAGACTCGCTATGAGGGCAATTCGTCTCCTTGCCTAATGAAAAATATCAATTGCAATTTTGGACTTGTTATTTATTTTCATGTTCCTAATAACAAAATCACCTACTAGATATTAATCTCCATAAATAGGAGTATTGTGATTAAATTATTCTTTTAAAAATTTGATTTAAATTCTTTCTTTATAATTAAGAACTCCTCTAAATCATTTAAAAATTGAAATAACAATGCTCTATTTTCAAATTCATCTCTATTTATAGGTAATTCCATTAATTTATATTCATCTCTTAACAAATTTAACTTATCTATTAACTTAATACAATCATTGTATTCATAAATATTTATTGAAACATCCTTCGTAAAATCTGATAATAGTTTTGTTTGCTCGTATGTCATATAAAATTTTGAAAAATGATTCTTCATCCTTTTTATAGTTTTTAATTGTGCTATCCTCATATCTACATATCTTATATAATAATCATCACTTTTAAAAATATAGTTATTATCTATTTTATGAGCTATTACCTTGGTTTTCTTTATTAACTCCTCCGCATCTCTTAAGATCCTTTGTTCGTATATTGGTACTGATTGAGTAATTAAACTTAATGCCATATCAGATAATATTATTCTATAATATTCTTCTATTTTATCCTTATTCTTATCAAATTCTTCCTCTAATGACATTGTGTACAAGTTAAATATCATTGCAACTCCAATACCAACTATAGTTAAAGTTACTTCGTTAAAAATCCAATAAAAATTTATATTATCACTGCTTAGAAGATGTGTTGACAATACAGCCCCAACTATCATTCCTTCCGTTATTTTCGAATATTTAGTTATTGGTATAAAAATAAGCAAAAAAAGTCCAAATATCATAGGATTATTTCCCAATACTAAATACAATATAAACGATAATGATATTGCTATCATTGATGCCAAGATTCTTCTAATTGAAATAAGTAAAGCTTCTTTTTTAGTATCTTGAATACTCAAAATTGCTATTATTCCTGATGTTACTGAAAATTCTAAGCCCATATAATTAGATATAAAAATTGCTATTGTTGCTGATAATGCTGCCTTAACTGTTTTTGACTGAAAATACTTTTTCATTTGTTTCCTTTCCTATTATCCTATAATATGTCTTCATCTTTTTCTATATGAATGATTTCTGCATCTGTATTACTATCTATAAATTCTATTATATTTTCTGATGTTGAATCTGCTTGTGCTGAATTTGCACATATTCCAACCATACCAATAACTATAGTTTTATGAATATCTTGCTTATCTATTTCAGATACTGATACATTAAATTTATTTTTTAACCTTTGTATTAAACTTTTTACAATCATTCTCTTTTCTTTTAATGATAATACCCACGAAGCTCTTAACGTAATTTTTAGTATTAAAATTTTCATAATTTTAGCTCAAAACCTTTCTTAATAGATTTCACAGTATTACTTATTAAATATATTTTAAAGTCTATTTTAAGTCAACATTTATATTTATTATAACAATATTCACTTAGAAAGATCCTTTTATATTATGTTTAAAATCTTTATACTACAATATAAATGAAAAAGCGAATGATCTAAATTATCATCCGCTTTTACTTAATATTTTTTCATAATTATCTTTCACTTTTTATTCATAATAACATACTATTGGAATTCCTGGTTCAATATTTTCAAATATCTTTTGAGCTAAATAAGATGGTGCATTGACACATCCATGTGATCCATTTGTTTTGTATATATTTCCACCAAATTGACTCCTCCATATTGCATCATGTATACCAATTCCACCATTAAATGGCATCCAATAATTAACATCAGTAGCGTAGTTTTCTCCTTTTAAAGTTGCATTTTTTTGCTTATAATTTAACATATATACTCCTACAGGAGTTGCATGTCCTAAGCTTACATTTCCAGTTACTACATCACCTTGTGTAACCATTGTTCCATCTTTATAAAACCATAAATATTGTTTTGTAAAATTAATTTCCACATAAGTTCTTCCAATATCATTAACATCACGACTCACTGCCTTTTGGCGATATATTGGCTCTCTTGTAATAGTTTGTCCATTTTCAACTAGATTTATTAAAGCCTTAACTTCCTCTTCTGTATTGATAATCCATCCATAATTTCCTCCTGTAACTTTAGCTTTCGTTCCCATAGAGGTTAAAAACTCCCTAGTTCTTGCCACAGTATTATAAGAATTTGCTATTTCATTAACATAGTGTCTTATTTTTTTCTCATCAAATACAATATTTAAATCATCATCTACTTTAATCCATTCATTTATTATCGAATCATCTGCCACTTCTTTTCTATCACTAAAATCATAAGTTATTTTTGTTAATATATATTTGTTAAGTTTATTATTAATAGCTATAACTTTTGGAGAATCAGATGTATATTTAGGATTTTCGTAGCAATCAATCTCATCTAAATTTAAAATATTTACCCCATTAATTATTGATTTAACTACATTTTCATATAAAATATCTCGTTTTATTTTATTTCCATAGACTTCATCTACAATAGCATATCCATGATCTACATATTTAAAAGTAGGATTTTGAGGTTCTACTACTTTATTTTCATCAAAGCATGATAACTTATTTAAACATTCATTTAATAAATCTTCATCATATGAAACTAAATTCACACTGTTATAGTTACTTGTTTTAAAAAATCTAAAAATCCACTGAAATGGTTTCTGAGTATTTTTTAAATCTTTTAGCTTATCTTGTGGATCATATTTCAATTTAATACTATCATTTAAAATTTCTTCATTAGTTCCATCACGTTCTTTTAATTCTAATTTATATGATTCTAGCTCATTTGAAAGTTTTTTGTTAGCATCCTCTAAATTTTTGCATGAAATATTAACTCCATTTACTATAGTTCCAAAATAAAAATGACTTAAAAAATAAAAAGATAAACTAAGATATATAGTAATAAAAATAAAAAGAATAATACCTGTATTCTTTAAGTACTTTTCTTTATATTGCTTATCCACAATAATTACTTCCTTTCCTTTCTTAAAATAGTATAATGTAATAGTACTTATTCTAAATTGAATTCTTTTCATTATATTAAATTGATAAATTATTTATTCTATTTTTAAAGTATTTTTATATTTATAAATGACTTTAATTGTACTGAGTTTAAATAAATTGATATAATACTAATTAACAATAAATAACTTAAAATATATAGAAAATAAAAATGTCTTTAAACATGAGGTGATTAAATTTGATATTTTCTAATCTTAATATTGATAAAGATAAACCTATTTATTTACAAATAAAACAACATATTATTAATGGAATTAAAAAAGGCGAGTTAAAAAAAGATAGTAAACTTCCCTCCACAAGAGAAGTAAGTAAATTTTTAAATATAAGTAGAAATTCTGTTATTTCTGCTTATGAAGAATTAGAAAGCATTGGAATAATAATTACTAAGAGAGGTATTGGTACTTTTATTGCAATAGAAAGTGAGACCGAATGCTATCCATATAATATAAATTACGATTCTATGACAAATGATTATTCTAATAATCTTAGAAATTTGGATATTGTAAAAAATGAATTGCCTTATAAAAAAGGATTAATATCTTTTAAATCCATAGCACCTGAAAGTACTCTTTTCAATCTTGATGATTTTAAAAGAGCTTTATTAGATGCATGGTCATACGAAAATACTAATCTTTTAAATTATGGATATGCTAAAGGATACAAGCCTCTAATAGATTATTTTTTTGATTATATGATAAAAAAAAGAGTTAATACAAATAATAAAGATATTTTAATAACAAATGGTTTCACAGAAGCTTTCGATATAATAATATCTTCTTTAACTACCAAGGGTGATACCATTATTTGTGAAAAACCAACCCATAATACTGCAATAAAAATAATGAAATCCTACGGTTTAAAGGTTGTACAAATTGAAATGGATAAGGATGGTTTAAATTTACTTGAACTAGAAAAAAGTTTAAGTAAATGCAATCCTAAGTTTGGATACATAATACCTTCTTATAATAATCCAACTGGTATTGTAACTAAGAGTGAAAGAAGAAAAGAAATATATAATCTTTTTAGAAAATATTCTGTTCCAATAATAGAAGATGGATTTAATGAAGAGCTTCTCTACTCTAGTTCCCCAATTGAACCTATAGCATCATTAGCTGGAGAAGGTAATGGTATTATATATATAGGTAGCCTTTCAAAAATTTTATTTCCTGGTCTTAGGATAGGTTGGATATTTGCTGATCAAAAGCTTATTGATATTTTAGAAAGTGTAAAGCGTGGTAAAAACATTCACTCTTCTTTTTTAGATCAAAGTACTTTTTATTATTATTTAAAAAGTGGTTCTTTTAATAAATACTTGAAGAATGTTAGAAAATATTATAAAGATAAATATAACCTTATTATTGAAATGATAAATAAGTATATTCCTTATGAATATATAACGGGTGAAGGTGGTCTTCATGTTTTTATTAAATTAAAAGATAATATAAATTCTAGAGAGCTATTAGATTTGTGTTATAAAGAAGGTGTTATGTTTATGCCTGGAGATATTTTTTATGAAGGCAATGGTGATAAAAATACTTTTAGAATTGGCTTTGGTAGAGTGAGTGACAAAGATATTAAAAAAGGTATTAAAATTATAGGAGATAATATAAAACTATTATCAAGTAAATCTAACTTATAAGATAAACCACTATTTATACAAATTAAAAACTTAGTGGTTCTTTCTTTATTATGGTTACTTTAATAAAATAATATTAGAATAAGTGAACTATAATTATTATAGTTCCATTATTAATATTAAATAATACTAGTGAGGACGATAGTAATGGAAAAAATAATGCGACCTGTATGGGCAGAAATAGATTTAGATGCAATAGCTTATAATATGAAAAATATAAAAAGCTTAGCACAAGATAAAAATGTGATAGCAGTTGTAAAAGCTGATTGTTATGGGCATGGAGCTCTAGATGTAGTTCCCATTCTCCTTGAAAATGGTGCTTCTAGGCTTGCTGTTGCTGTTTTAACTGAAGCGATTGAGCTTAGAAATAACAATGTAATTGCGCCAATTATGATTTTAGGATACACTCCTGAATATTTATTTGAGGAAGTAGTTAATTATGATATAGAACAAACAGTTTATGATTTAGAATATGCAAAAAAACTATCACATGTAGCTATAAAATTTAATAAAAAAGCTAAAGTGCATATTGCTATTGATACAGGTATGGGGAGAATTGGATTTATTCCAAATAAAAAAGCAATTGAGGATGTTAAAGAAATATATAATTTAAAAGGTCTAGATGTAATTGGTATATTTACTCATTTCTCAACTTCTGATGAAACTGATAAAGAATATACTAATGAACAATTTAATAAATTCACATCTTTTGTAGATAAGCTTTCAATGGTTGGCGTTGAAATCCCAATAAAACATGTATCTAATAGCGGTGCTATTATAGATATGCCAAAAACTTATTTAGATAGCATAAGAGCTGGTATAATACTTTATGGATATTATCCATCTGATGAAATAAATAAAGAAAATATTAATTTAAAACCTGCTCTAACTTTAAAAGCCAGTTTAACACGTATACAAGAATTAGATGAAAATAGCTATATAAGCTATGGTAGAACATTTAAAACTAAAAGAAAAAGTATTATAGCAACTTTACCTATAGGGTATGCTGATGGATATTCTAGATTGCTTGCTCCTGGTGCTAAAGTTATACTAAATGGGCAGTTTGCTCCCGTTGTTGGTCGAATATGTATGGACCAATGTATGATTGATGTTACCGATATAAGTGATGTTAATGTTGGAGATGAAGTAATAATTCTTGGTGAAGATAGTGATTTAAAATTAAATGCTGACGATCTTGCCAAATCTATGGGAACAATAAATTATGAAATTCTTTGTATGCTTAAATATAGAATACCTAGAGTTTATATGAAAAATGGTGAAATATTTAATGTTAAAAATTATCTTTAATTAATATTATTTTTAAACTTAAATGCCCCACAGGATTTTTCCTGTGGGGCATTATTACGTTTAGCGTTTAAACATTCACCATTATATTTCTACAAATTTTATATATTATTTAAAACTCTTTAATAACAAACTACAGGAGTTCCAGCCTTTATATTTTCAAATATTTTTTGAGCCAATTCATACGGAGCATTAATACATCCATGTGAACCACTGGCCAAATAAATCTGTCCACCAAATTCTGTTCTCCAAGTTGCATCATGAAGTCCTATATTTCCATTAAATGGCATCCAATAATTAACTGGTGAACTATAGTTTTCTCCCTTTAATGTAGCATTTTTTTCTATATAGTTTAATCTATATGTTCCTACAGGAGTTCCCCAATTATTACTTACATTACCAGTAACAACGTCACCATCTGCAATTAACTGACCCTCTTTATAATACCATATATGTTGCTTAGAAAAATTAATTTCTAAATATGTATTACCAATATCATTCTTATTTCGTGATATAGCTGTTTGAGAATAAATAGGTTGTCTAGTAGTATCTTCACCTTTTTTTATTGTTTCAATTAGTCCATTTACTTCAGCCTGCTTGTCTATAATCCATCCATAATTTCCACCATCAACATTTACTGTTTCTCCTAATGATGTTTTAAATTCTCTTGTTTTAGAAAAAGTATTATATTTACTTGCTAAAGAATAAATATATTGACTAACATTTTTTTCACTAATCATTACTTCCATATCATTATTAACATAAAGCCAATTATGTATTGTAGAACCATCTAATACCTCTTTACTATCTTCAAAATCATATGTTATTTTTAAATTTGAATATTTATCAAGTAGATCTTTTGCTTCATTAACTTCTTTTGACTCTAAATTAAATTTTGGATTTTCATAACAGTCTATTTCTTCTAAATTTATTTTTGTTTCTCCATTAATAACAGCGTTTTTTACTACATCAGAAAATACTTCTTTTTTTATTTTATTACCTTTTACTTCAGGCAATATTTTGTAACCATTACTTGTATATTCAAAATCAGGATTTTTAGGGTCTGTTACATTTTCATTAATACAAGAAAGATTATCTAATTGTTTATCTAATAAATCTTCATTAAAAGTTACTATATCATTTAATGTAGAATGACTTTTACTAAATATAGATTTTGGCCAAGAAAATGCTTTTTGACCACTCTTTAAATTTTCTATTTTATCTTTAGGATCATAAGTTAATTCTATGCTATCACCTTTAATTTCTTCCTTTTTATCATCCCTTAATTCAAGTTCAAGTTTATACTGTGGAATTTTAGAAGCTAATAATTTCTCTGCTTCTTCAACAGTTACACCTCCAACATTTATACCATTAATTTGTGATCCAAAATAAAAATGTTTTGCAAAATATGCTGATCCCCCCAAATAAATAGCAAGTAAAATAGCAACACATACTATAATAGCTTTAACATTTGTAATATTTTTGGTAGGTTTGTGCCTTCGTTTTCTCATCTTTTTTGTCCCCTCTTTATATTAAGAAAAATTAAAAATTATATATTATGTATATAATGTATATATACACTTTTAATATATACATTATCCTAATGATTATATCACAAATATTCTTATTATAATAACTCTATATACTAGTAAAATCAGCCTCTATTTAAAGTAATTATTGTTATTACAATATACTTTGCTATATTATTTACTAAATTTAAGTTTTATCATATATTAAATTTATTTTTTATAATAATCACTAATAATTATTAATCCATTTAAATATTATTAATATTAAGAACAATATTTTTAAATTACATAGTCTATACTATAATATTAAATTTGAGAATAGGAGTTTTCTTATGAATAATATACTTAATAAAATAAATAATTTAGAAAAACTTATTGGTAATACTCCCCTAGTAGAAATATTATTTAAATATAAAGGGAAAGAACTGAAAGTATATTCAAAACTTGAATATTATAATTACACTGGAAGTATAAAAGATAGAATGGCTTTATATATTTTGAAAAAAGCTTATTTAAATAATTCTATAAAACAAAACTACACTATAGTTGAAACCACTAGCGGAAACACTGGTATATCATTCTCAGCTATAGGCACTTATCTCGGAAATTCTATTGATATTTATATGCCTGATTGGATGAGTGATGAAAGAAAAAAACTTTTATCAAGCTTTAATGCTAATTTAATATTAGTTTCTAAAAAAGAAGGTGGTTTTTTAAAATGTTTAGAACTTACTGAAAAAAGAAGATTAAATTCTGATACTGTATTTCTTCCATGTCAATTTTCTAATAAGGATAATGCAGAAGCTCACTATCTATCTACAGGACCTGAAATATGGAATACTTTAAGTAATCTAGGTATTATTCCTACTGCTTTTGTTGCTGGAGTTGGAACTGGTGGAACAATTATGGGTATAGGTAAATATCTAAAAGATAAAAATTCTAATATAAAAATATATCCATTGGAACCATCAAATTCCCCTACACTTTCTACTGGCTTTCAAGTAAGTGAACACCGAATTCAAGGAATTGTTGATGAATTTATTCCACCTATACTTGATTTAAAATCATTAAATGAAGTAATAAGTATTAATGATGGTGATGCTATTATAATGGCACAAAAGCTATCTAGAATTTTAGGTTTAGGAGTTGGAATATCATCCGGTGCTAATTTTTTAGGTGCTATAAAAACACTTGAACTAAATAATTATGAAGGAAATATAGTTACAATATTTGCTGATGATAATAAAAAATATTTAAGTACCGATTTAATGAAATGTGAACCAATTAAAGATAACTTTATTTCATCACACATTGAATTAATAGGTTTAAAAAGATTATAACATTATGCTATGTTTTATCAGAATGTCTAAATATGAATAAGCAAAGCAAACTAAGTAACTGAACTTTACCTATTGCATCAACATACATTTAAAACATAGCATAATATTGAAATTATTATTAAAATATACAATGTATAAACATCTATGAATTACTATCTATTTATAATTATCTGCTATCCCTAATTTTCATAATATTTAATAAGAGCTTGAGTACCTAGATCTCCTAAATCATGCCTATTTCTTAATAAGATATTTATACTCTATATCTAAAATTATAATATTTCTTGCATTTAAGTCATTTTGAAGATCTATTATTTCTGCTTCATCCCCATTTTTTTGTAGTATTTTAATAATTGGTCTTAATGGATTATTAATATTATCTCCAATAACTGTAGCACGCCTTTTATCACTTAATTTTACACAAGATCCAATAGGATATGGTTCTATTTTTTTCAAAAATGCCTTTACAACATTATAATCAAAGCTGCTACCAACCCCTGCCATAATATATTCTATGGCTTCTAAAGGCTTTATTGGATTTCTATATGGTCTATTTCCTGTCAAAGCATCATATACATCTGCTACAGTTATTATCCTCCCAAACAAAGGGATATCTTCCCTTTTTAGTTTATTCGGATAGCCTGTCCCATCAAATTTTTCATGATGACTTATAACTCCTAAATATATATCATTATCCATATATTTATTTTCTACAATATAGTTTCCACCTAACTCTGCATGAGTTTTAACAATATTAAATTCCTCTTCAGTAAGCTTTGATGGTTTTCCTATTATTTCTATTGGTATTGCTACTTTTCCAATATCATGTAATAATCCACAAACACCTAAATCACATAACTCTTTCTTACTTAAATTTAATGCACTTCCTATTGCAATTGATATTACTGTTACACTCAAAGAGTGAAGATATGTGTTAACATCATATGATTGTAAATCTGTTATTCCTATAGATGTTTTTTTATTTTTACACATATTATTGACAAGCTTTACAGATATTGATTCTATCTCTTTTATAACATTCTCTTCCAAAATTTTATGCTTACTTTTGCACATTTCAAAAATATTCTTAATTGTTGTTACAGATTTTTTTCTTAAGTTATCATCTAATATTAGATTTTTTCTGCCATCATCAATATATGCACCTAAAACATTGAAATTTATTAGTTTCTGTATGTTTGCATTTGTTAATATCATACCTTTCTTTAATAAAAAAGCTTTTGATTTTTTATTGTTATCTAGATGTATATTACTAGCTAATTTCATTCCAGCTTTCAATTCATAATAAGGTACAAATATCAATTAAATCACTCCTAAACCAGTTTACTTTTCTTCTTACTTTAATATTTTATCATTTTAAAGCAAAATTTAACATAATTTTTACTAATAATTATCAGACAAAATACTAAAGAGTAAAAAAGAAAAATACTATTGGTACATTTATGTAGCCATAGTATTTTCCTCAATATATTCTTAAAATATAATTTTTTATATTTTACATTTATTTAAAACCTTTTATTTTGAATCTCTATATTTTTTTAATTTTATTCTACATCTATCCATGTCATTTTATTTTTTAATCTATTTATTTCTGAGTCTTGTTCTTCTATCATTTTTATATAATTTTTCTCTTTTTCGCACCATTCTTTACTTAAATTATTAACTAATGATGCCATTTCATCTGCACTACCAACTATTCTGTTAAATAATAATAAATTTGATTTTAGAATTTCTGGAATTTCATTGTGTGAATATCTTAAAATATGATCTATTTCTCCATATCCTTCTTCAAATATTGTTCTAACTTGAATTTCTGCAACTACTTTTTCGTTTGTTGGACAAAACTCAACTAAGTAATGTACTGAACGATATCCTGAAGCTCTTGATCTCACTTTTATATCTAATTCCTCGAAGACCTCAATATTGTCTCCATCTCTAACATTAGCGGTTATTTCTACTACTTTCCATGTGTTTATTATGTACTCATGTATTTCTCTCCATTGCTCCTTAAATATATGTATAACCCTTATTCCAATTAAATCATTTATTTCTTGTTTATAATTATCTACTGTAAATTCAAAATCATCGCCATATTTTTCTTTTCTATCTTCAGTTTTTCTTATAATTTTTTCTATAAGCCTAATAGGTTCTTTAATTCTTGATTTTACTGAATGTATAACCTCTTGAGAACGTAATATATTAGCTATAAATCCTGCTTGATTTTCATAGGAATCTTTATACTCAATATAATCATTATATATTGCTTTCATGTTTTCCATATTAATATTATATTTCTCTATTGTTTTGTCAATCTGTGGATACTCTAATAAAAATTCATCTATATTAAATTCCTTTTTCATAAATACACTCCCCTTATCCAAAAAATTTTCTTATAATTTAATACTACACTAATTTTCTCATAATATAAATAGAGATATTTAAAAAGCTGAATTATGTATTACACAGAAATCAGCTTTTTCATCTATACTTGATTTTTTTTATTCCTCATAAATTTTGAAATCATCATTGTACAAACAGTATTACCAGATGAATTTAATAATGTAGCTGGTATATCAATTATTGTGGCTATTACAAGCATTATTGCAAGAGCTTCTTGTGGAAAGTTAAACATACTTAATATAAGCATTTCCCCTATTGCTCCACCTCCTGGAACAGCTCCTACAACAGCTCCTATTAATAATCCTAAAATTAATATAGTTATTAATGAGCCAATACTATCCGTGTCACGTCCAAATATTCCAAACAAGAACATAATTTTGTATACACCACCTATAACTGATCCATCTTTATGAATATTAACTCCTATTGGCATTATTATTTTAGCTATACTATCTGGTACCCCCATCTTTTTAGCTGCTTTTATATTTACAGGTATGCAAGCTGCACTTGAACATGTTGCTACTGCTGTTACTGCTGGTTCAACAGAATTTTCCCAAAAACTTTTAATTCCCCTTTTGCCACCAGCAATATATGCATATATTGTAAAGAATATACCGAAATATAATATTGACAGAACAGTATATAGTACAAATACTTTCAAGTATCCTGTTAATATTTGTCCTCCTAATTCTCCTATTATACTTGCAAAATAAGCTCCAAGGCCTATTGGTGCATAATACATGATTATACTTATAATTTTCATTGTTACTGCTGCACCACTATTTAAAAATTTTGCAAATATTTTACCTTCTTCTTTACAAAGCATTGTCGCAAATCCTACTATTATTGAAAATAAAATTAATGCAAGTAAGTTACTTCTTGTTAAAAGTTCTGAAAAATCACCAACACTGATGCTAGATACAATCTTTTCTAATATTCCAACTGAATTCATAGTTTCATTTTGATTAGAATTAATTAAGTTTTCAAATGTAGATAAATTTAATCCTTTTGTAGGATCAAATAATTTAAAACTAGCCACTCCTAATATTCCTGAAATAAGAGCAGTTGCTCCAAATACTATAACAGTTGTTCCCAATAATTTGCCTAACTTCTTAGAGCTCTCCATATTAGCTATTGATGATGATATACTAAAAAATACTATTGGTATTAATGCTGTAAATATCATATTTAAAAATAATTTTCCTAATGGTTCAAATATTTTTGCATCTTCCCCCATTATAAGTCCTATAGTACCACCAAATAAAATTGATAGTAATAAAATTATTGAATATTTATAGTTTTTTATAAACTTCAAAGCGTATTCCTCCTTAATTGAATTTTTATTTTTTACTCTTCTTGATAAAATATAATTCCTTTAATTTTTTATATAAAATATATCTTTGTTAATTTTATTATATACAGAATTTTAACTATAAATAGTGCATATATTGCTTGAAATATTGTAAAAAGTGCTCTATGATTTATATATATTATTTGAAAGGTTGTCATTTAAATGAATACAATTGATTATGGAAATAAAGCTGGCTACTTGCATAGTGATTTTAAATTATTTCATATAAAAGATAAGAAAAATCAAGAATTTGAATTCCACTACCATGAGTTCAATAAGATAATTATATTTTTATCTGGAAAAGTAACTTATCTAATAGAAGGAAAAGCTTATTATCTAAAACCTTGGGATATACTTCTTGTAAATAATCATGATGTGCACAAACCATTAATAGATTCGTCTGAAGCTTATGAAAGAATAGTAATTTGGGTTAATTCAAATTTTATAGAATCTCACAATTATAATAATTGTGATTTGATGACTTGTTTTAAATTAGCTAATAAAAAAAGCTTTAATCTTATTAGACTTGATATCAAATTACAGAATTCATTAAAAGGCATTATTAGTTCATTAGAGTCTTCATTAAATTCAAATGATTTTGGAAGTAAACTTTTAAACAATGCGTTATTTATCCAATTCTTAATTTATTTAAATAGGATATACCTTGAAGATATGTTTATTAATGATAAGTCATCTCTTAAATATGATAAACAAATTGAAGAAATATTAAAATATATAAATACTAATATATCAGAAGATCTTTCTATTGAATTTCTAGCAAAGAAATTTTTTATAAGTAAGTATTATTTAATGCATAAATTTAAAAAAGAAACCGGTTATACTCTTCATAATTATATATTGCAAAAAAGATTATTAATAGCAAAAGACCTTATAGAAAATGGTGAAGCTGTTTTAAAAGCATCTACAAAGTGTGGATTTAATGATTACTCTAGTTTTCTACGCTCTTTTAAAAAATTATTTAATAAATCACCAAGAGAACTTTTGTTGAAATAGATATGCCGCATATTAAGTTCCATTTAATGTAATGTATATATTATTTTTCTAAGGAAAAGATAAATACTGATTAAAGTATTACAGGAGGGAATTTAAAATATGGGTAATGATAAAATGTCAGCTCGTGAAAAAGCTAAACAAATGATGATTGCAGGGGATTCTTTTGATACCATCATGGAAAAAACTAATTTAAGGCTAAAAGACTTAAAAAAAATTAGAAGAAAAGAAATAGATACTCATTTTTAAAGTATCTAAACCTATATTTAAAACTATTTTCAATTAATAGTTTTTTTAAGTTAGTGCTATTTTTTTAATTTAGCACTAACTTTATCACAATTAACATTCATATAAATATAATAATTATTTATTTTTAAGGCTATGTTTTAAATGCGTGTTGATATATGCAATAGGTAAAGTGGCGTTGTAATTGGACTTTGAGAATTCTTAATGAGTATTGTCACATTTACTGCTTGTCGCAATTTTATATTGGGAGCAAGCTAAAATGGGACTATACTCATTTTAGCATTCCTAAGTTCAATTACTCAGCCCACTTTGCTTATGCATATATCAACACTTTGCTAAAACATAGCCTAAATTAAAAGTACAAGCACTTTAAGGAGGACTTTATGATAAAATTAATCG
>NZ_JAMQIF010000078.1:0-871 GCF_023845855.1 Clostridium sp. ZBS2 | reverse complement strand
ATATTTTAATGCATTAGATACTAAATTTAAAATTATCCGCTCTATTTTTTCTGGATCGCAAGCAAGTATTATTTCTTCTTCATCAGTATCAAATATTATATCTCGCTCTTTATTTTTAGTATATTCTGCTACAGATAAAACAATTTCTTCAATAACATTAACTATGTTTTTATTCACCATATTAACTTTATAATGACCACCATCTATCTTAGTGATATCAATTAAATTGTTTACAAGTTTTAATAGTCTATACGAATTTTGTTTTAATCCCTTTATATACTTACACATGTTTTGTTTTTCTAATATATCGTCAAATTTTTTTATATAAGACTCCATAAGTTGCGCTGTTGTTAAAATTATATTTAATGGTGTCTTAAATTCATGAGATAAATTTGCAAAAAACTGTGTTTTTAAACTTTCTAATGCAATTGCATTTTGTAAACGTTTATTTTCTAAGGCTAATTTATTATAATTAGTTATATCTTTACCTGTCATTATAAAAGTTTTCCCACCATTTATATAACTCCAATTCCATTCTAGAGTCCTATATTCTCCATTTTTACAAATACATCTATCTATAAAGCCAACATATTTCCATTTATTATAATTGTAAGCTAAATTTAACAACTCATATATCCTAGGTAAATCATCCTTATGTATCAAATCAGTACAATTCATATTCATAAGTTCTTCCTTAGACCACCCTAATACTTTTGTCCAATTATTAGTTACTTTTATAAAAGATCCATCGTTTTTTGCTATTCCGCATAAGTCAGTAGCTGTTTCTAAAAACAATTCTAATTCTTTTTCACTTTCTACACGCTTATTCAATTCTTTATTAAGTGTTGAATATAAAAATTTATTATTAATA
>NZ_JAMQIF010000077.1:0-408 GCF_023845855.1 Clostridium sp. ZBS2 | reverse complement strand
TTTTTTTTTTTTTCCTTTTTCTTTTTTTTTTTTTCTTATTCTTTCTTTTTTATACCTACCCCTTTCCTTTCTGAGGTATTTTCCTTTTTTTTAATCATTATCTTTTTATTTTTTTTTATATTCTCTTCTTCTTTTATATTTTTTATTTTTTTTTTTATTTTATTATTTATTTTTTTATTTTTTTTTTAAAAAAATTAAAAAAAAAATTTAAAAAGAGTATTTTATTAAAAAATAAAAAAAAAATAATAAAAAATAAAAAAAAAATATAAATTAAAAAAAATTTTTAAATAATTAATATTTATTTTACAAAAAAGAAAAAAATAAAAAAAAAAAAAAGGGTTAAGGGAACAGGAGAGAAGAAAAAAAGAAAAAAAAAAAAAAAGGAGAAAACGAGGAAGGAAAAAACAA
>NZ_JAMQIF010000076.1:0-365 GCF_023845855.1 Clostridium sp. ZBS2 | reverse complement strand
ATATTATGTTTCTCATTTAAATATTGATAAACTAAAATTAAAATTAAATTTCTCTTATAACATATATAAAATCCCATTTAAAATCCAACTAAATTATAAAAAAATCCAAAAATTTTTTAAAAAAAATTTAAAAAAAAAAAATAACATAATAATATATGAAATAAAATAAAAAAAAAATTATTTTTTTAAATTAAATAATTATTATTATAAAAAAAAATAAAATTAAAATTTTAAAAAAAAAAAAAAAAAAAAAATTTTTTTATAAAAAAAAAAAATAAAAAAAAAAAAAAATAAATTTTAAATAATAAAATACCCTACTAATTTTTTTTAAATAAAAAAATTTTTTAAAAAAAAAAAAATTTAAA
>NZ_JAMQIF010000074.1:0-403 GCF_023845855.1 Clostridium sp. ZBS2 | reverse complement strand
AAAAAAAAAAATAAAAATAATTTATTTTAAAAAAAAAAAATAAAAAAAATTTTTTTTTTTAAAATTTTTAAAAAAATAAAAAAATTTTTAAAAAAAAATAAAAATTAAATTTTTAAAAAAAAAAAAAAAGGGGGAAAAAAATTAATAATTTTTTAAAAAAAAAAAAAAATAAAAAAAAAAAAAAAAGAACAAAAAAAAAAAAGGTAAAGTTAAAAAACTAAATAAAAAAAAAAAAAACAAAAGGAAAATTATAAAACATTTTGAAAGAAAAAAGATGCAAAAGGTTCATTAGAACCCTAAAAAGAGGAAAGTATTTCAAAGGGATCCAAACCAACATATAAACCCAAACATTTATAGAAAACAATGAAAACAGCCAAATGAGGAAGAGAGGATCAGAGAGCAC
>NZ_JAMQIF010000072.1:175-517 GCF_023845855.1 Clostridium sp. ZBS2 | reverse complement strand
ATAATCCCCTACTTTTCTAAACGATGCTACATAAAACCCATTGATAATAGGGTGTTTTAATATATTAAGTCATATCTTTAGAAATATAAATTAAAAAACATGAATACAGTTTCTGTAAAAGTTTACATTATATTATTATAGTAACATAAAAATGAATAAAATTGAATTCTTGACATAAGTTTTTTTGGAGAATATAATTATTTTTATCTGTACTATTTAATACAACATAAAAAACTTAAGGCATTCCCTTAAGTTTTTTTTATAACTTTTTATAAATAAAAATGGGGGGACCTTAATGTTAAATAATATAAAAGCTGCAATATTTGATTTAGATGGAACATT
>NZ_JAMQIF010000072.1:0-148 GCF_023845855.1 Clostridium sp. ZBS2 | reverse complement strand
AAAATGATATAATTCATCTAAGCTTTAAACAAACAGCAGCGTATTTTAAAAACAGATTCAATCTAGAAGATTCTATTGAGACAATACTAAACCATTGGCATGATATGGCCTTTGAATACTATTCAAAAAAGGTAAAACTAAAAGATGG
>NZ_JAMQIF010000071.1:0-307 GCF_023845855.1 Clostridium sp. ZBS2 | reverse complement strand
TTAGAAAAGTAGGGGATTATGGACTATTTTAAAAAAAATATAGGATAATGCTTATAATTAATGCTGTAGAAAAGTTGTCCATATTTATGTAAAGTGATATAATTTTAGATATGTAAACGCATTTTGTTAATATGAAGGAGGGAAGGTTCGAAAAGAACCGGCATTGGATGAGAAAAAAGATTTTAGCTGCAATGTTAGCTACTATGATTATTGCAGGGTCTTCAGCGCCAGCTTTTGCTACGCCTGGAAATCAAGAATTAAGTGAAACAAGACAAAAATATGCTGAAATAGAACGTAATATAAGTGA
>NZ_JAMQIF010000070.1:0-245 GCF_023845855.1 Clostridium sp. ZBS2 | reverse complement strand
GTCTAAAACTGTTTTCGAACTACATGTATCTGTTCATAGAAATTATTTCACCAATTGGAATGCCTTTGATGAGGCAGACTTTATCATAGAATCAAAAGGCGGGCCTCCTTGCAAAAAGTTTGAAGGAACTTTGACAACAGATTGTTTTCGGTATGAAGAAGCATCAGCCCACTTTCCTATCTCTTTTTTTTTTAAAGCATCCGCCCACCCCCAAACCCTACTCTTTTCCCCTCCCCGCCTCTTTC
>NZ_JAMQIF010000069.1:0-242 GCF_023845855.1 Clostridium sp. ZBS2 | reverse complement strand
ACAATAATAGCCGCATTTCCAATCCAAGATCCATTCCAATATAACCATGCACTTAAAAAACCTGTAAATTCTCCAAATGCTTCCTTAGTATATTGATATGCTCCTCCAGTAGCTGGATATTTAGATCCTAAATTTGCAAATGAAATTGCTATTAATATAGAACCTATAGTAGTTATAATCCATGCTATTATTGTTGCAAGCGGTCCTGATACCTGTGCAAGAGTTGCTGGCAACATAAATAC
>NZ_JAMQIF010000007.1:160170-187465 GCF_023845855.1 Clostridium sp. ZBS2 | reverse complement strand
TAACGCTTAATTTTAATAATTATTATAAATTCTAATTAGAATAATGAATAAGGTAGAGAAAAGACGTTTTCTCTACCTTATTTTTATATTTAAAGATAAAAAATAAAAAAACTAATATAAGTAATATAATACAATAAATAAATAAAATAAATATATTGAAATTTATAAGAAATACTATTAGAATAATAAAAGAAACGAAAACGAAAAAAGCAAAAATATTAAATGAGTAAAAACTTGAAGAAAAGTATAAAAAAAACTTGAAAAATATTTTTAATGATAGTATAATGAAGAAGTTGCATAGCATACAGCGATGAATCAAGAGGTTGCCGGACTTCCGGGTAATTCTTGATGAGTAGTTTGGATCTAGAATCCGACGACAGGGATTGTATAATTTTGTGGCGAGTGATGAAACACCCGGTGCAGTTTATAGAATAACCGCTGTTGTGCGTTAGAAGTAAAGCGTACATGAAAAGGAGGGAAACCATAATGTCAAAGCAAAAAATAAGAATCAGATTAAAAGCTTTTGATCATACAATATTAGATCAATCAGCTGAGAAAATTGTAGAAACTGCAAAAACATCAGGAGCTAAAGTAGTAGGACCAGTTCCACTACCAACTGAAAAAGATGTTGTTACAATATTAAGAGCGGTTCACAAATATAAAGATTCAAGAGAACAATTCGAAATAAGAACTCATAAGAGATTAATCGACATAGTTAATCCATCACCTAAGACTGTTGATGCATTAATGAGATTAAATCTTCCAGCAGGTGTGGATATAGAAATTAAATTATAAGCTGGAAAATAAAAAAATGAACTATTATGATTGGAAACAGTCCGCTAATTAGTTTGGGAGGTGTAAATACATGAAAAAAGCTATAATAGGTAAGAAAATAGGGATGACTCAAATCTTCAATGAAGCAGGAAAAGTTATTCCAGTTACAGTAGTAGAAGCTGGTCCATGTGTTGTTGTTCAAAAGAAAACTGTAGAAAAAGACGGTTATGAAGCAATACAAGTTGGTTTTGGTGATATAAGAGAAAAATTAGTTAACAAGCCAGCTAAAGGACATTTTGAAAAAGCAGGAGTTGTTTTAAAGAGAACTTTAAAAGAATTCAGACTTGAAGATGTAAGCCAATATGAAGTTGGTCAAGAAATCAAAGCTGATGTATTTGAAATTGGAGACAAAATTGACGTATCAGGAGTTTCTAAAGGTAAGGGATTCCAAGGTGTTATCAAAAGATGGAACCAACAAAGAGGTCCTATGACTCATGGTTCTAAGTTTAAAAGAGCACCAGGTTCAATGGGAGCTTCATCAGACCCATCTAGAACATTCAAAAATAAGAGAATGCCTGGACATATGGGTTCTGTTAATACAACAGTAATGAACTTAGAAATAGTTAAAGTAATAGCTGAAAAGAACTTATTATTAATAAAGGGTGGAATCCCAGGACCTAACAAAGGTACAGTAGTAATAAGAAACGCAGTTAAAGCTTAATTTCTGAAGGAAAGGAGGAGACATAATGCCTACAGTAGGGTTATTTAATCAAGAAGGAAAACAAGTTGGAGATATCCAATTAAATGCAAACGTATTTGAAGTGGAAGTAAATAAACACGCATTACATCAAGTAGTAGTTGCTTTATTAGCTAATAAGAGACAAGGAACTCAATCAGCTAAGACTAGAACTGAGGTAAGAGGAGGCGGAATCAAGCCTTGGAGACAAAAAGGTACTGGTAGAGCAAGACAAGGTTCTATTAGAGCACCTCAATGGATCAAAGGTGGTATTGTATTCGCACCAAAGCCAAGAGATTACAGAGTTTCAATTCCAAAGAGCATGAGAAGAGTTGCTATGAAGTCAGCATTAACTAGCAAAGTTAACGATGGACAAATGGTAGTTTTAGAATCATTATCTTTTGAAGCTCCAAAGACTAAGCAATTTATAGAAATGTTAAATGCATTCAATGCAAAGAAAACATTAATAATAACTGCTGAATCAAACGAAGCTGTATATAAATCAGCAAGAAATATTCAAGGGGTTAGTGTTATCCCAGTAAACAACATCAACGTATATGATTTATTAAAATTTGAAAAATTAATCATAACTAAAGATGCTGTATCAAAAATTGAGGAGGTGTACGCATAATGAAATTAACAAGCCATGATATAATAAGAAAGCCTGTTATCACTGAAAAGAGTATGGCTGCTATGGCAGAAAAA
The DNA here is from genome assembly GCF_023845855.1 of Clostridium sp. ZBS2. Taxonomy (NCBI): domain Bacteria; kingdom Bacillati; phylum Bacillota; class Clostridia; order Eubacteriales; family Clostridiaceae; genus Clostridium; species Clostridium sp. ZBS2. Next base: position 185,250 of record NZ_JAMQIF010000007.1, on the reverse strand, counting down.
AAGTACACTTTCATGGTTCACGTAAATGCTAATAAGTCTCAAGTAAAGAGAGCTGTGGAAGAAGTTTTTGATGTTAAAGTTAAAGACGTTAACACTATAAACGGTTTAGGAAAAACTAAAAGAATGGGCGTACATGTAGGAAAGAGATCTGACTACAAGAAAGCTATTGTTACATTAACTGAAGAAAGCAAAGCTATAGAATTCTTCGACGGATTACAATAGTATATTAAGGCCATTATTGGTGAAATGCCAGAAAAGCTGAAAAAAGGAGGGAATTGTAATGGCAGTTAAAAAGTTTAACCCGATTACACCATCAAGAAGACAAATGACTATGCCTACATTTGAAGAAATAACTTCACAACAACCGGAAAAGTCACTTCTTGTATCATTAAAGAGTAAAGCAGGTAGAAATGCTCAAGGTAAGATTACTGTAAGACACCGTGGCGGCGGAGTTAAGAGAAAATACAGAATCATAGACTTTAAAAGAAATAAAGATTCAATTCCAGCAAAGGTTGCAACTATAGAATATGATCCAAATAGATCAGCTTATATTGCACTTGTTGTTTACACAGATGGAGAAAAAAGATACATACTTGCTCCAGCAGGATTAAATGTTGGTGATGTTATAGTATCAGGTCCAGATGCAGATATCAAAGCAGGTAATGCTCTTCCATTAAAGAACATACCAGTTGGTACAGTTATTCATAATATCGAATTACAAAAAGGTAAGGGTGGTCAATTAGTTAGAGCGGCTGGTAATTCAGCACAATTAATGGCTAAAGAAGGAAACTACGCAACTTTAAGATTACCTTCAGGTGAAATGAGATATGTAAGAATAGAATGTAGAGCAACAATCGGAACAGTGTCTAACCCAACAAACGATATAGTTAATATCGGTAAAGCTGGTAGAAAAAGACATATGGGATGGAGACCTACAGTTAGAGGTTCTGTTATGAATCCTAACGATCACCCTCACGGTGGTGGTGAAGGTAAAGCACCAGTTGGTAGACCAAGTCCAGTTACTCCATGGGGTAAACCAGCACTTGGATACAAAACAAGAAAGAATAAGAAATATTCTGATAGATTTATTATCAAGGGTAGAAACGCTAAGTAGTTTGAAGAGAAATTTTTATTCTCTTCTAGCTTATTGTTACTAAGGTTTATGAAGGGAGGCAATATTAGTGAGTAGATCAACAAAAAAAGCACCTTTTGTGCATGAAGGACTTTTAAAGAAGATAGAAGAAATGAATGCAAGTGGAGATAAGAAAGTTGTTAAGACTTGGTCAAGAAGTTCAACAATCTATCCACAAATGATAGGTCATACAATTGCAGTTCATGACGGAAGAAAACATGTTCCAGTTTATTTATCAGAAGATATGGTTGGACACAAGTTAGGCGAGTTCGTATTAACTAGAACTTATAGAGGTCATGTGGCAGATAAAACATCAAAAAGAAAGTAGCCTGGAAAGGAGGAACATAAATGGAAGCTAGAGCTATAGCTAAATATATTAGAATGTCTCCAATGAAAGTTAGAGTAATTCTTGATTTAATAAGAGGAAAACAAGTTAAAGAAGCTTTTGCTATTTTAGAATATACTCCAAGAGAAGCAGCAGTAGTAATTAAAAAAGTTTTAAAATCAGCTGTTGCAAATGCAGAAAATAATTTAGAATTAAATGCTGACAACTTATATGTTTCAGAAGCTTTTGTTGGTGAAGGTCCAATACTTAAGAGATTCAGACCAATGGATCACGGTAAGGCATTCAGAATCAACAAAAGAACTAGTCATGTAACAGTAGTTGTAAAAGAAAGAGCTTAAAGAAGGAGGGAAAGTTAAGTGGGTCAAAAAGTACATCCTCACGGTCTTAGAGTAGGCGTTATCAAGGGATGGGATGCAAAGTGGTATGCTAATAAAAAGGACTTTGCTGACAATCTTATAGAAGATAACCAAATTAGAAAATTTGTTAAAAAAGAACTTTTCTCAGCTGGGATTTCTAAAATAGAAATCGAAAGAGCTGCTAAAAGAGTTAAATTAAATATATATACTGCTAAACCTGGTGTCGTAATAGGAAAAGGTGGATCAGGAATTGAAAGTTTAAAAAAGAAATTAACTAATTATATTAGTGGAAAAAATATACTAATAAATATAGTTGAAGTTAAAAGTGTAGAAGCTGAAGCACAATTAATGGCTGAAAACATAGCTGCACAATTAGAAAAGAGAATTTCATTCAGAAGAGCTATGAAGCAAACAATGCAAAGAGCTATGAGACATGGAATAAAAGGTGTAAAAACTTCTTGTTCAGGTAGATTAGGTGGAGCTGAAATAGCAAGAACTGAACACTATCATGAAGGAACAATCCCACTACAAACATTAAGAGCTGATATCGATTATGGATTTGCTGAAGCAAATACAACATATGGAAAAATCGGAGTTAAAGTTTGGGTTTATAATGGTGAAGTTCTTCCAACAAAGAAAGTAGAAAAGGAAGAAGCTAACGCGTAAGAAAGGAGGAATAGATCATGTTAATGCCTAAAAGAGTAAAGCATCGTAAGGTACAACGTGGTAGAATGAAAGGTAGAGCTACAAGAGGTAACTTCTTAGCTTATGGAGATTTTGGTCTTCAAGCTACAACTTGTGGATGGATAACAAGCAATCAAATCGAAGCTGCCAGAATTGCTATCAACAGATATATAAAAAGAGGAGGAAAACTTTGGATAAAGATTTTCCCAGATAAACCAGTAACAGAAAAACCAGCTGAAACAAGAATGGGATCAGGTAAAGGATCACCAGAATATTGGGTAGCTGTTGTTAAACCTGATAGAGTAGTTTTTGAACTATCTGGAGTTACTGAAGATGTGGCAAGAGAAGCAATGAGACTTGCATCACATAAACTTCCTGTAAAAACTAAGTTTGTTACAAGAAGAGATTTTGAGGAAATGGGTGGTGAAAAATAATGAAGGCTAGAGAATTAAAAGAATTAAGATCAAGCAATCCTCAAGATTTAACATTAAAGTTAGGAGATCTTAAAGCAGAGTTATTCAATTTAAGATTTCAATTAGCTACAGGACAATTAGAAAATCCTATGAGAATTAGAGAAGTAAAGAAATCTATAGCCCAAATAAAGACCATCTTAAGAGAAGACGAAATGAGGGCATTAGAACAGTAAATCTGGAAGGAGGGTAAGCCCGAATGGAAAGAACGTTAAGAAAGAAAAGAACTGGTAGAGTTGTTTCAGATAAAATGGATAAAACAGTAGTAGTAGCTGTCGAAACTAAGGTTAGACATCCACTATACGGAAAAACAGTTAACAAGACTACAAAGTTTAAGGTTCATGATGAAAATAATGAAGCTAAAATTAATGATAGAGTATTAATAATGGAAACTAGACCTTTATCTAAAGATAAAAGATGGAGACTTGTTGAAATAGTAGAAAAAGCTAAATAGGCTTTAATACTGAAAGGAGGGTAATTGTATGATACAACCACAAACTTTACTTAAAGTTGCAGATAATTCAGGTGCAAAAGAAATTATGTGCATAAGAGTACTAGGTGGATCAAAAAGAAAATTTGGTAATATAAGTGACGTTATTGTAGCTAGCGTTAAAAGTGCAACACCAGGCGGAGTTGTTAAAAAAGGCGAGGTTGTTAAGGCTGTTATAGTTAGATCAGCAAAAGGATTAAGAAGAGCGGACGGTTCATATATTAAATTTGATGAAAATGCTGCAGTTATCATTAAAGACGATAAACAACCAAGAGGTACTCGTATCTTTGGACCTGTTGCTAGGGAGCTAAGAGATAAAGAATTTAACAAGATTCTATCATTAGCACCAGAAGTTCTATAAGAGGAGGTGTCTTACTTGAAGGTACATGTAAGAAAAAGCGATACAGTTGTAGTTATATCTGGTAAAGATAAAGGAAAAACTGGTGAAGTTTTAAAAGTATATCCAAAGACAGGAAAAGTTCTTGTTCAAGGAGTTAACATAGTTAAAAAGCATCAAAAAGCTAATAAGAGCCAAGTTGAAAGTGCTATAATCGAAAGAGAAGCAGCTATTAACAGTTCTAAGGTTATGTTATATTGTAACAAATGTAAAAATGCTACAAGAATAGCTAACAAAATATTAGATGATGGTACTAAAGTTAGAGTATGTAAGAAATGTTCAGAAACATTCTAAATTCTGAAAGGAGGTAACTATAAATGACAAGACTTCAAGAAAAATATTCAAAAGAAGTAATCCCAGCGATGATTGAAAAGTTCGGATATAAGAACGTTATGGAAATTCCAAAGCTAGAAAAGATCGTAATTAACATGGGTGTTGGAGAAGCTAAGGAAAATCAAAAAGTTTTAGAATCAGCAGTTAGTGATTTAAGTTTAATAGCTGGTCAAAAGCCAATATTAACAAGAGCTAAAAAATCAGTTGCTAACTTTAAAATAAGAGAAAATATGGCTTTAGGATGTAAAGTTACATTAAGAAAAGCAAAGATGTATGAATTTGCTGATAAATTAATGAGTATAGCATTACCTAGAGTAAGAGATTTCAGAGGAGTTTCAGCTAAAGCATTTGATGGTAGAGGAAACTATTCTTTAGGAATAAAAGAACAATTAATATTCCCAGAAATAGAATATGATAAGATTGATAAAGTTAGAGGGATGGATATAATCTTCGTTACAACAGCAAATACAGACGAAGAAGCAAGAGAATTACTTAGATTTCTTGGAATGCCATTCGCTCAATAATAAGGAGGGAAACATATTGGCACGTAAAGCTATTATTGAAAAGTGGAGTAAAACTCCTAAATACAAAACTAGAGCTTATACAAGATGTAGAATATGTGGAAGACCACATGCTGTATTAAGAAAATACGGAGTATGTCGTATTTGTTTTAGAGAACTTGCTTATAAAGGCGAAATTCCTGGTTGCAGAAAAGCAAGCTGGTAATAGACATGATGTAATGAAAGGAGGCACAAAAAATGGTTATGACAGATCCAATAGCAGATCTACTTACACGTGTAAGAAATGCTAATGCTGTAAAACACGAAGTTGTAGAAGTACCTTCTTCAAATGTAAAGAAGGCAATTACAAATATATTATTACAAGAGGGTTATATTAAGAATATTGAAGAATATAACGACGGAGTAGTACCAATGTTAAGAATTAGTCTTAAATATGGTGCGAATAATGAAAGAGTTATAACTGGTATTAAGAGAATTTCTAAACCAGGATTAAGAGTATATTGTAAAAAAGATGAAGTACCAAAGGTTCTTAATGGATTAGGAGTTGCAGTAATTTCAACTTCTAAAGGACTAGTGGTTGATAGAGAAGCTAGAAAAGATGGTTTAGGTGGAGAAGTTCTTTGCTACGTTTGGTAGTATTTAAATTTTGAAAATAAACACAAGATAGTTTCACATATAGAATTTAGAAATAATACAGGAGGTGTACTTATGTCAAGAGTTGGTAGATTACCAATAGCTGTTCCTGCTGGCATAACTGTAACTGTAACACCAGACAACGTTGTTACAGTTAAAGGTCCAAAAGGTGAATTAGTTAAAACTATGCATAAAGACATAAATATAGCAGTTGAAAACAATGAAGTAATTGTTACTAGACCAAGTGATCAAAAAGTTCATAGAGCTCTTCATGGTTTAACAAGAGCGTTAATTAATAACATGGTAATCGGAGTTAATGAAGGTTACCAAAAGACTTTAGAATTAGTTGGTGTTGGTTATAGAGCTCAATTACAAGGCAAGAAACTTGTAATGAACCTTGGATATTCACATCCAGTTGAAATCGAACCTATTGATGGAATCACATTTGAAACTCCTGCTGCAACTAAAGTAATTGTTAAAGGTATCGACAAAGAAAAAGTTGGTGCTGCTGCAGCTGATATAAGAAAATGGAGATTACCAGAACCATATAAGGGTAAGGGTATCAAGTTCGAAAACGAAGTGATCAGACGTAAAGAAGGTAAGACTGGTAAGAAATAATAGGAAGGAGTGAGCTGTATGTTCAAAAAGGTAGACAAAAAAGCAAGCAGAACTAAGCGTCACCTTAGAGTTCGTAAGAAAGTTTTTGGTACTCCTGACAGACCAAGACTTTCAGTTTTCAGAAGTGAAAAGAATATATACGCACAAATTATAGATGACGTAAATGCTGTTACAATAGTAGCTGCTTCAAGTTTAGATAAAGAATTTTCAACTAATGGTGGAAATAAAGAAGGTGCTAAACTTGTAGGTGCAGCTGTAGCTAAGAAAGCTATAGAAAAAGGAATTACTGAAGTAGTATTCGACAGAGGTGGATATGTATACCACGGAAGAGTTCAAGAATTAGCAGAAGGCGCTAGAGAAGCAGGCTTAAAATTCTAATATACAAGGAGGGAAATACATGAGAATCGATCCTAGTACACTAGACCTTAAAGAAAAGGTTGTTGATATAAACAGAGTTACTAAGGTTGTTAAAGGTGGTAGAAACTTCAGATTCAGCGCTCTAGTTGTTGTTGGAGACGAAAACGGACACGTTGGCGTTGGAATGGGTAAATCTATCGAAATTCCTGAAGCAATCAAAAAAGGAATAGAAGATGCTAAGAAAAACTTAGTAGAAGTTGCAATGTTAGGAACTACTGTTCCTCATCAAATCAACGGAAAATTTGGAACAGGTAATGTTCTAATAATGCCAGCTAAACAAGGTACAGGAGTTATTGCTGGAGGTCCAGCAAGATCTGTATTAGAATTAGCAGGTTTAAAAGATGTAAGAGCTAAATCATTAGGTTCAAATAATCCTAAAAACATGGTTAAAGCTACAATAAACGGATTAGCAAGCTTAAGAACAGCTGAAGATATAGCTAAATTAAGAGGAAAATCTGTAGAAGAAATATTAGGTTAGGAGGTATTGCAATGGCTAAACTAAAAATTACTTTAGTAAAGAGTTTAATAGGTAGAAAAAAAGAACATATCGCTACTGCAAATGCTCTTGGTCTTAGAAAGATTCGTGCTACAGTAGAACATGAGGGAACACCTCAAATTAAAGGTATGTTAAAGAAAATTGATTACCTATTAAAGGTAGAAGAAATATAAGAAAATAAGGAGGTGTGCTTAAGATGAAACTTCATGAATTACAACCAGCAGCTGGAAGTAAGAAGGCTCCAAAAAGAGTTGGTAGAGGTACAGGTTCTGGTTTAGGAAGAAATGCTGGTAAAGGTGAAAAGGGTCAAAATGCAAGATCAGGCGGTGGAGTAAGACCGGGTTTTGAAGGAGGTCAAATGCCTTTATATAGAAGACTTCCAAAGAGAGGTTTTACAAATATATTTGCTAAAAAATACGTTAGTATTAATGTTGATAGATTAAATATATTTGAAAATGGTACTGAGATAACTCCAGAAGTATTACTTGAAAGAAGAGTTGTAAGTAAGGTATTAGACGGAGTAAAAATACTTGGTAACGGAAATTTAGAAAAATCTTTAACAGTAAAAGGATGTAAGTTCTCAAAGTCTGCAATAGAAAAGATCGAAGCAGCTGGAGGAAAAGTTGAGGTGATTTAAAGTGCTTCAAACTTTACGTAACGCATTTAAGGTTTCTGAACTAAGGAAGAAATTTTTTTGGATAATCTTATTGGTTGCAGTTTTCAGGATGGGAAGTCATATTCCTGTTCCTGGAATCAATGCTGATTATCTAAAAAGCATATCCCAATCAGGCGGTTTATTAAGCTTTTATGATTTATTATCAGGAGGAGCTTTTAGTAGATTCAGTATATTTGCATTAGGCGTTATGCCTTATATTAATGCATCAATCATAATGCAATTATTAACTGTTGCCATCCCTCAATTAGAACAACTTTCTAAAGAGGGTGAAGATGGAAGAAAGAAAATTCAGAATGCTACTCGTTATGTATCACTTGGAATATCATTTATTCTAGCTTTTGGAATATATGCAACTATTTCTAATAGTGGAGCTACAGCAGGAATAAAGACTAGTGAAATGTTAGTTATAATATTTGCATTAGTTGTAGGATCAACTTTCTGTATGTGGTTAGGTGATCAATTAACTGTTAATGGAATTGGAAATGGAACTTCAATATTAATTTTTGTTAATATAGTTTCAAGAATTCCAATGACTATGGGTTCAATTGCTGCTTCTAAACAAGCAGGAAATGTGAGCATAATAGAGATCGCATTATTTGCAGCATTCTTTGTTGCATTGTTAGCTATTGTACTTTATTTCTCATTAGCTGAGAGAAGAATACCAGTTCAATATGCTGGTAAAGCTGTTGGCGGAAGTAAAATGATGAGAAATCAAACAAGTCACATACCATTAAGTATTATAGGGTCAGCAGTTATTGCAATAATATTTGCAATGTCTGTTATGGATTTCCCTAGAACAATAGCTACTTTTGTTCCGAATAAAAGTTGGGCAATGTGGATTTTAACTAATAAAACATGTGTTTTTAATTCTGAAAGTTGGATGTATGTAGTGTTATACGCTATACTTACATTATTCTTCACATGGTTCTATACACAAATAACGTTTAAGCCAGATGAAATGGCTGAAAACTTGCATAAATCTACAGGATTTATACCAGGTGTAAGACCAGGAGAAGCTACAACAAGATATTTTGAAAGAATTCTTAATAGAGTTTCAGTAATAGGTGGAACATTAGCAGCTATTTTAGCAGTAACACCAACTATAGTTCAAAATTATACAGAATTTAAAAATATATCTTTCTCAGGAACGGCACTTTTAATCATTATAGGTGTAGCATTAGATTTCAACAGACAAGTTGAATCACAAATGACAATGCGTCACTATAAAGGATTTCTAAAATAGATTAAGTAAAATGGAGATGAAGCCCGTGAAGATAGTATTACTAGGTCCTCCAGGAGCAGGAAAAGGAACACAGGCAAAATCAATTAGCAATAGATATTCAATACCCCATATTTCTACTGGAGACATTTTTAGAAAAAATATTTCTGAAAATACTCCACTTGGTATGGAAGCAAAAAGCTATATGGATAAAGGTTTATTGGTTCCAGACGAAGTAACAATTAATATGGTTAAGGATAGATTACAACAAGAAGATTGTTTATCAGGATATCTATTAGATGGTTTCCCAAGAACTGTAGCACAAGCTGAAGCTCTTAATGAGTTCCTTGAAAATAGAAACGAACAATTAGATACAGCATTATTAATTGATGTACCTAGTGAGTTTATATTAGAAAGAATGACAGGCAGAAGAGTTTGTACATCATGTGGAGGAAGTTTTCATATTAAATTTAACCCACCAAAAATTGATGGAAAATGTAACTTGTGTGGAAGTGATATCGTACAAAGAAAAGACGATACAGTTGAAACTGTAAAGGAAAGAATCGATGTATATGATAAACAAACACAACCACTAATTGAATTTTACAAGAGTAAAAATTTACTTTCAATGGTAGATGGTACAAAAGCTATTGATCAAGTATTTGAAGATATTTGCAAATTATTAGGAGAGCAATAAAACATGATTATTATCAAAAATGATGATGAAATTGCTTTAATGAGAAAAGCAGGTAGAATAGTAGCTGAAACATTATTACTATTGGAAGAAAAAATAAAGCCTGGTATAACTACTGCAGAATTAGACAGGGTAGCAGAAGAATTTATAACTAAGCATGGAGCGAAACCTTCCTTTAAAGGATTATACGGTTTTCCTTCGTCACTATGTATTTCTGTGAATGAGCAAGTAGTTCATGGAATACCAGGAAATTATAAAATAAAAGATGGTGACATAGTTAGTATTGACTGTGGAGCTTTCATTGATGGTTTCCATGGAGATGCAGCAAGGACCTTTCCAATTGGAGAAGTTACAAATGATGCTAAGAGATTAATAGATGTAACAAAAGAAAGTTTCTTTCGAGGTATAAAATATGCCAAAGAAGGAAATAGATTAGGTAATATATCACACGAAATACAAAACTACATTGAGGCAGCAGGTTTCTCAGTAGTAAGAGACTTCGTAGGTCATGGGATTGGAAGGAAACTTCATGAAGATCCCGAAGTGCCTAACTTTGGAAGAGAAGGCAAAGGAACTAAATTACTTAATGGAATGGTATTAGCCATAGAACCTATGGTTAATATGGGAAACTGTAAAGTTAAAACTTTAAGTAATGGATGGACAGTTGTAACGGCAGATGCTACTTTATCTGCACATTATGAAAATACGGTTGCAATTTTGCCAGATGGACCAGAGATATTAACACTTATTAAGTAGAAACAGAGTGTTGCTTAGTTATAAATTTGCATGATACCATTTAGTTAAGTGCTAATTTATTACTAAGGTAATCATCGAGGTGAAAATTTTGCAAAGCAATGACTTGATTGGGAAAATAGTACTTTCAAAAGCAGGAAGAGATATAGAACATTTATATGTTATTGTTAGGCAACTAGATGACAAGTATGTTTTGTTATCTAATGGAAATACAAAAACAGTAAATAAGCCTAAGAAGAAAAAACTTAAGCATTTAAATATATTAGAAAAAGTAGATGAACAACTTAAATCATCTATACAAGTATGCGATAAAAGTACTGATTTAAAAATTAAGAGATTTCTAAAACTTAGAAGCATTGTTAAGGAGGGTTGATTACCTTATGTCAAAAGATGATGTTATAGAAATGCAAGGTACAGTACTAGAATCTTTACCAAATGCCATGTTCCAAGTTGAACTTGAAAGTGGCCATAAAATTCTAGCACATATATCAGGAAAATTAAGAATGAACTTCATTAGAATTCTACCAGGCGATAAGGTTACAGTGGAGCTTTCTCCATATGACTTAACTAGAGGAAGAATTACATGGAGAGCAAAATAAGATAGAGATAATTAACTTTATATCTATCATCAGAAATATGAGGAGGGTTAGCTATGAAAGTAAGACCATCAGTTAAGCCTATTTGCGAAAAGTGCAAAGTAATAAAAAGAAAAGGAAGAGTAATGGTTATCTGTGAAAATCCTAAGCACAAGCAAAAACAAGGTTAATGATCAATTTTACAATAAACTTACATTATAAGGTTAAATAATATTGACATTTTCTTAAAAGTCAAATATGATTATATAGTCGTTTAATTAATTGCAATAGATTTTTAGGAGCGGCTGCAATAGAGAAGTCTATTGGCCTAAAATTTTTATATAATTTTTAAATCAAACTTTTATGCATTTCAATTATCAGGAGGTGTAATTTTTAATGGCAAGAATAGCAGGTGTTGACCTACCAAGAGAAAAAAGAGTTGAAATTGCTTTAACTTATATCTATGGGATAGGTTTATCAACTTCACAAAAAATCTTATCTACAACAGGAATTAGTCCTGATGCTAGAGTAAAAGATTTATCAGAAGACGAAGTAAATGAAATCAGAACTTATATAAATAAGAACTTAATGGTTGAAGGTGACTTAAGAAGAGATGTTGCTTTAAACATTAAGAGATTAGTTGAAATAGGATCATACAGAGGAATAAGACACAGAAGAGGTCTTCCAGTTAGAGGTCAAAAGACTAAAACTAACGCTAGAACTAGAAAAGGTCCTAAAAAAACAATGGCTAATAAAAAGAAATAGTAAGGAGGGAAAATAACTAATGGCTCAAAAAGTTAAGAAAACTAGAAGAAGAAAAGAAAGAAAAAATGTTGAGCATGGCGCAGCGCACATAAAGTCAACTTTCAATAATTCAATAGTTACTTTAACAGATGCAGCAGGTAATGCTTTATCATGGTCAAGTGCAGGTGCACTTGGATTCAGAGGATCAAGAAAAAGCACTCCATTTGCAGCTCAAATGGCAGCTGAAACAGCAGCTAAATCAGCTATGGAACATGGATTAAAAAGTATAGAAGTTTATGTAAAAGGTCCAGGTTCAGGTAGAGAAGCAGCTATAAGATCTTTACAAGCAGCTGGGTTAGAAGTAACTTTAATAAAAGATGTTACTCCAATTCCACACAATGGTTGTAGACCACCAAAGAGAAGAAGAGTTTAATTTAACGTAATAGGAGGTGTAATTTAATGGCAAGATATACTGGAGCTACATGCAGATTATGTAGAAGAGAAGGTATGAAATTATTCCTTAAAGGGGATAGATGTTTCACAGATAAATGTGCTTTTGTTAGAAGAAGCTACGCACCAGGACAACATGGAGCAAGCAAGAAGAAAATGTCAAACTATGGCATTCAATTAAGAGAAAAACAAAAGGCAAGAAGAATATACGGCATTTTAGAAGGCCAATTCAGAACATATTATGAAAAGGCTGAACACATGAAGGGTATAACAGGTGAAAACCTACTTAGATTACTAGAAATGAGATTGGATAACGTAGTTTACAGACTAGGTTATGGTGCATCAAGAAATGAAGCTAGACAATTAGTTACTCATGGACATTTCTTAGTAAATGGTAAAAAGGTTGACATTTGTTCATATCATGTTTCAGTTAATGATGTAATTACTGTATGCGAAAAAAGCAGATCAAGTGAAAAGTTTAAGACTTTCGTAGAAAATCCAAAAACTTTACCAAAATGGTTAGAAGCTAATGTTGATAACTATGAAGGAAAAGTTGTTACAGAGCCATCAAGAGAAGATATAGATGTGCCTGTTAACGAAACACTTATTGTTGAGTTATATAGTAAATAATATATTGAATAAAGTTATATTTGTTAGGCAAATCTATCAAATGATATGCAAATATAGAATCAGTTGCCCTCAAAATAAGGTTGCCATTTATAATATAAGGAGGGTTCGTGGATGTTAGAAATCGAAAAGCCAATAATAGAATGTATCGAAGCTAGTGAAGACGGAACTTATGGAAAATACGTTGTTGAACCACTTGAAAGAGGATATGGTATTACATTAGGAAATGCCCTAAGAAGAATATTATTATCATCTCTTCCAGGAGTAGCAACTAGTTCTGTTAAGATCGATGGAGTTCTTCATGAGTTTTCTACTGTTCAAGGAGTTAAAGAAGATGTTACAGAATTAATTCTTAATATTAAATCTTTAGCTTTAAGAATGAATGGTGAAGGCCCTAAAGTTATCTATATTGATGCTAAAGGACCAGGAGAAGTTACTGGAGCAGATATAAAGACTGACGGAGATGTCGAAGTTGTTAATAAGGATTTACATATAGCAACTTTAGATGATAATGGAAGACTTTATATGGAGTTAACAGTTAATAGAGGAAGAGGATATGTTACTCAAAATAAAAATAAGAGTGATGAATTACCGATTTCAGCAATAGCTGTTGATTCGATTTATACACCAGTAAAGAAAGTTAATTTTACAGTTGACAATACGAGAGTAGGTCAAATTACTGATTATGATAAATTAACTTTAGAAATATGGACTAATGGTACTATAAAGATTGATGAAGCTATAAGTTTATCAGCTAAAATCCTTATAGAACATTTTAAATTATTCATGTCATTAACTAATAATACTAATGATGTTGAAATAATGATAGAAAAAGAAGAAGATAAAAAAGAAAAAGTACTAGAAATGACTGTAGAAGAACTTGATTTATCAGTTAGATCATATAACTGTTTAAAGAGAGCTGGAATTAACACAGTACAAGAACTTGCTACTAAATCAATGGATGATATGATGAAAGTCAGAAATCTAGGAAAGAAATCTTTAGAAGAAGTTGAGAGAAAACTTAAAGAGTTAGGTTTATGCTTAAAACTAAACGATGAGTAAGGAGGTAAATCCATGGCAGGTTATCGTAAGTTAGGTCTACCTACAGACCAAAGAAGAGCTATGCTAAGAAATCTTGTTACAAGTTTATTAAAACACGGCAAAATCGAAACAACTGTAACAAGAGCTAAGGAAACTAGATCTCTTGCAGAAAAAATGATTACTCTTGGAAAAAGAGGAGATCTTCATGCTAGAAGACAGGCATTAGCTTTTATACAAGAAGAATTAGTTGTTAAAAATTTATTTGATAACGTAGCTCCTAAATACGCTGAAAGAAATGGCGGATATACAAGAATGTATAAAAAAGGTCCTAGAAGAGGAGACGGAGCTGAAGTAGTAATACTTGAATTAGTATAACTAATAAGGGGATTAAGTTTAAACTTAGTCCCCATTTTAACATATAAAAATATAAAACTAATATATTATAGAGTACTTTTTGTAAAATCATAGAAAAAATTTCATATTTTTTTATTGAACTTACAATATTTTATTATATAATTAACTTAGCTAATTTTATGTATATACATCAAGGTGTAATATTATGTAAAGTTTTGATTATATTTAAAGTTTTGTATAATGTATTAGTAAGTATAATTTATGGAGGTTAAACAATGAATCAGGAAATGGTTAATTGCACTGATGTATCCTTCAAATATATCAGAAATGAAGAAGGCTCAAGAGAAGAAAAATATGCACTTAAAAATGTTAACCTTAAAGTTAAAAAAGGGGAATTTTTAGTAGTATTAGGCCATAATGGATCAGGTAAATCCACTATAGCTAAACATATGAATGCATTACTTACTCCAAGTAGCGGTACTGTAATAGTAGATAGTTTAAGTACTAGTGATGAAAATAATTTATGGGAAATAAGATCTAGAGCGGGAATGGTTTTTCAAAATCCTGATAATCAATTAGTTGCAACGATTGTTGAAGAAGATGTAGCTTTTGGACCTGAAAATTTAGGCGTAGAAGCAAAAGAAATAAGAAAAAGAGTTGATGATAGCTTAGAAAAAGTTGGAATGAGTGAGTATAAAAGACATGCACCACATCTTTTATCAGGTGGTCAAAAGCAAAGAATTGCAATAGCGGGAATATTAGCAATTCAACCTAAATGTATAATTTTTGATGAGCCAACAGCTATGCTAGACCCATCTGGGAGAAAAGATGTTTTAAAAACTATAAAAGATATAAATGAAAATTATGGTATTACTATAGTTTTAATAACTCATTATATGGATGAAGCAGCTCAAGCAGATAGAATTGTAGTTATGGATGGTGGGGAAGTTAAAATGGAAGGAACACCAAAAGAAATTTTTCCACAAGTTGAAATGATGAAGAATATAGGATTGGATGTACCACAAGTTACAGAGTTAACTTATGAACTTAGAAAAGAAGGAATAGACATTCCAAAAGAAATATTAAATGTAGATGAGATGGTGAATGCGATATGTCAATTAAAGTAGAAAATTTAACACATATATATATGCCTAAAACACCTTTTGAAAAAGTTGCTTTGGATAATGTTAATATAGAAATAAAAGATGGTGAATTTGTAGCATTAATTGGACATACAGGTTCTGGAAAATCTACTTTTATTCAACATTTAAATGGTCTGCTAGAGGCTACAAGTGGAACTATAATCGTTGACGGGCTTGATATAACAAAAAAACAAATAAATCTAACTGATGTAAGAAAAAAGGTTGGACTTGTATTTCAATATCCAGAATATCAAATATTTGAAGAAACTATAGCAAAAGATATAGCTTTTGGACCTAAAAATTTAGGATTAACTGAAGATGAAATAAAAACTAGAGTAATTGAATCTATGAATATGGTTGGATTAGATTATGAGACATATAAAGACCAATCTCCCTTTGACTTAAGTGGAGGACAAAAGAGAAGAGTAGCCATAGCAGGTGTTATTGCTATGAAGCCAACTACATTAATATTAGATGAACCAACAGCGGGATTAGACCCTAAAGGAAGAGATGATATATTAGAACAAATTTCTAAACTTCATAAAGAATATAATATGACTATTATATTGGTTAGTCATAGTATGGAAGATGTAGCTAAAATAGCTGAAAGAATAGTTGTTATGAATCATGGTAAGGTTGCATTACAAGGGAAACCTTCAGAAGTATTCAAGGAAGTAGATAAATTAGAAAAGATAGGTTTAGGAGTTCCTCAAGTTACATATTTGGTAAGAGAACTTAGAAAAAAAGGGTTTAAAATATCAGATGATGTTTTTACAATAGAAGGGGCTAAAAAGGAATTACTAAGAATCTTGAAAGAAAAAAATAAATATTTATAAATTAATATTACTCTTAAATTAAGAGAGGAGGAATTTTGCCAAAGCACATATCAACTAAGTGGTTATTGGCAATAATTAAATTAGTATGTTAAAGGATATTACTATAGGACAATATATACCAGGGGAATCTTTTATTCATAAATTAGATCCAAGAACAAAGATACTGATATCAATACTTTTTATCGTATGTTTATTTATAATTAATAAATTTGTTGGATATACTTTTGTATTTTTATTTTTAGCATCAATAATATTAATTGCAAAAATTCCATTAAGATTTATTTTTAATGGATTAAAACCGGTATTTTTATTAATTGCATTAACAGCTGTTCTAAATATTTTTATGATTAAAGGTACTTCAGAAACATTAATATTTAAAGTTGGATTTTTATCTGTATATACAGAGGGGCTTAGATTAGCAGGATTTATGGCATTAAGATTGATATTTCTAATAGTTGGAACATCAATTCTAACATTAACTACATCACCTATAGAATTAACTGATGGAATAGAAAAGTTAATAAGACCTATAGGAAAAGAAATGGCACATGAGCTTGCTATGATGATGACAATTGCATTAAGATTTATTCCAACACTTATGGATGAAACAGATAAGATAATGAAAGCACAAAAAGCAAGAGGTGCTGATTTTGAATCTGGAAATATAATAAATAAAGCTAAAAGCTTAGTTCCGTTATTAGTTCCATTATTTATAAGTTCTTTTAGAAGAGCAGATGAATTAGCTATGGCTATGGAGGCTAGAGGATATAGAGGTGGAGCAGGAAGAACAAGAATGAAAGTATTAAAATTCACATCTAAGGATATAATAGCTTTTGTTGTATTTTCATTAATTATATTATGGAGTGTAGTTGTTAGGTTTATTTTATGATTTAAAGAGGAAATATATGAGAAATATAAAATTAATAATTGAATTTGATGGTACAAATTTTTGTGGCTGGCAAAGGCAAGTTAAAGATAGAACTGTCCAGGGTTGCTTAGAAAATGCTATTTTGAAGATGACAGGAGAAAAGAGTTTAACTAATGGAAGCTCTAGAACAGATGGTGGAGTCCATGCTAAGGCTATGGTAGCAAATTTCTTCACGAATAGCAGTATACCAGGTGAGAAGTTTAGAGAAGCATTAAATACTAAATTACCTGACGATATTGCAATAATAAAATCTGAAGAAGTAGATATGGACTTTCATGCACGATATTCTTCTAAAGGAAAGATGTATTCTTATACTATTGTTAATAGATATGAAAAGCTATCTTTTGGAAAACAATATGTACATCATGTTAGAAAACAATTAAATGTTGAAGATATGAAAAAGGCTTGTGAATATTTTATAGGTAAGCATGACTTTAAGGCTTTTATGTCACCAGGAAGTTCAGCCAAAACAACAGTTAGAACTATAACTGATTTTTACATAGAAGAAAATAAAAATATTATTAAAATTTTTATAAGTGCTGATGGCTTTTTGTATAATATGGTGAGAATAATAGTAGGTACATTAATTAATGTTGGAACAGGAAAAACAAAACTTGAAGAAGTTGATAATATAATAAATGATGGCATTAGAAAGAGAGCAGGAATGTGTGTGCCACCTAATGGTTTGGTTTTAGAAAAAGTTTTTTATTAAATATTGCAAAAAACATTGACACGCCCGTAAGCGTGTATTATAATAAGTTTGTTTGTTAAAAGATTTATGTATATAAGATCCACTAGCCCCGGGTCTTGACATAAAAGTGCGTACAAAAATAAAAGTATGCCATAATGTAAGTTCAGGGAGGGAAAGAGATGAAATCATACATTGCGAAAGCACAAGAAGTTGAAAGAAAATGGTATGTTGTTGATGCTGCTGGTAAGCCACTAGGAAGAGTTGCTAGCCAAGTTGCTTCAATTTTAAGAGGAAAAAATAAACCAACATTTACACCAAATGTTGATTGCGGAGATTTCGTTATAGTAATCAATGCAGAAGAGGTTGTTTTAACTGGTAAAAAGTTAGATCAAAAAATGTTAAGAAAGCATAGTTTTTATCCAGGTGGATTAAAGGAAACTCCTTATAGAGAAGTATTAGCTAAGAAGCCTGAATTCGCTTTTGAAGAAGCTGTAAGAAGAATGCTTCCAAAGGGAGTATTAGGAAGACAAATGCTAAAGAAATTAAATGTATACAGAGGTGCTGAACATAATCATGCAGCTCAAAAACCAGAAGTACTAGAATTAAAGTACTAATAAGATCTCGGGAGGAGGAAATAGAAAATGGCAAAAGTTCAATACATGGGTACTGGAAGAAGAAAGAAATCAGTTGCAAGAGTTAGACTTGTACCAGGAAACGGTAAAGTTGTTATAAATAAAAGAGAAATCGAAACATTCTTCGGTTTAGAAACTTTAAGAGTAATAGTTAACCAACCATTAGTTTTAACTGGAACTAAAGATAAGTTTGATGTTTTAGTAAATGTTCACGGTGGTGGATTTACAGGTCAAGCAGGAGCTATAAGACACGGTATAACTAGAGCATTAGTTAAATCTGATGAAGCTTTAAAACCAGAATTAAAGAAGGCTGGATTCTTAACTAGAGATCCTAGAATGAAGGAAAGAAAGAAATACGGTCTTAAGAAAGCAAGAAGAGCTCCACAATTCTCAAAGAGATAGGAATTTATATCTTGCAAAAAAAGGGGGAGGAATTATTTCTCTTCCTTTTTTTTATCTTCATTAATAAATTATAATTAAAATTTGCAATTAAATTTTATAGCAAGAAAGTATGTCATAAAAAATCATGATATACATAAGATATCTTTGTTTGAAAATTCCAAAAAGATTCAATATTATATAAAAAGATTAAATTTTATACTAAATTTAATAAAAAAATCAATTTGTATATTAAAACTAGGTTAAAAATCACTCTAAAATATTAACATAATGTAAAAAATCAGGTACACTAAAAATGTTGATAAATAAAATAAGTGAAGGGGACAAATAATTTGGAATCTATAATAATGGTTATAATAAAATTAATGGGTGGCTTAGGCTTATTTATTTATGGTATGAAATTAATGGGTGACGGGCTAGAAAATGCAGCAGGAGATGGTCTTAAAAACATTCTTGAAAAAGTAACAAGTAATCCAATATCTGCTGTTTTTATTGGAGCAGTAGTTACAGCTGTAATTCAAAGTAGTAGTGCAACTACAGTTATGGTAGTGGGATTCGTTAATGCAGGACTTATGAATTTAGCTCAAGCAGCAGGAATTATAATGGGAGCTAATATAGGAACAACAATAACAGCTCAATTGGTATCATTTAAATTAGATGAAATAGCACCTATATTTGTGTTTATTGGAGCTGCTATGGTTATGTTTGCAAGAGGAAAAAAGAGAAAAGATATTGGAAACATAGTTTTAGGTTTCGGTATACTATTTACAGGAATGGGTATAATGAGTGCTTCTATGAAACCATTAACAAATACTCCTTTCTTTTCAGATGCTATAGCATCTATTGGAGATAATTGGTTTATAGGAGTAATTGCGGGAACAGCAATAACAGCAATACTTCAAAGTTCATCAGCAACAACAGGAATATTAGTAGCATTAGCTACTGCAAATGCTATAGATATAACAGTAGCTTTACCTATTATATTTGGATGTAATATAGGGACATGTATAACAGCAATGATTGCAAGTGTTGGAACTAACAAGACAGCACATAAAGCAGCAATGCTACATTTGGTATTTAATATTACAGGTACAATTATATTCCTACCGTTTTTAGGAGTACTTGGAGATTTTGTATCTACAACTAGTACTGATGTAAGTAGACAAATTGCTAATGCTCATACAGTTTTTAATTTAGTAAATACAGCAATACTATTACCTCTTAATAAATACATAATAATTCTTATAAATAAAATAATACCAGGTGAAGATGAAATAGAGAAAAAAGGACCTAAATACATAGATAATAGACTTTTAGAAACTCCTGTTATTGCAGCAGGACAAGTTATAAAAGAAACTATAAGAATGGCTAATAAGGCTAGAAAAAATTTAGAATTATCTATGAAATCATTTATTGATAATGATGATACATTAGTTAAACAAGTTTATGAAAACGAAGAGATAATTAATATTTTGGAAGAAAGCATAACTGCATATTTAGTTAAACTTTCTAAGTGTGATTTATCAGATAAAGAAAAAGGTATAGTAGCATCTACATTCCATGTAATTATAGATATTGAAAGAATAGGTGATCATGCTAGAAATATTGCAGAATTAGCGAACCAAAAAATACATAAAAAGCTTAAGTACAGTGAAGAAGCTATAGGAGAATTATACGATATATATAATACTACAGTTGAAGCATTAGAAATTGCAATTGATTCATATGCAACAAGAGATTTCGAAAAAGCAAAAACTATTATTGAAGTTGAAAGAAAAATAGATACTTACCAAAAAACTTATAGAGACAAGCATATAAAGAGACTTTATGAAGAAAAATGTAATGCTTATGCAGGAGCTATTTTCTTAGACTTAGTTAATAATTTTGAGCGTATAGGAGATCATTCAACTAATATTGCTGAAAGTGTAATAGAAAATTATAAATAATTTTATAACACATCAAATAATAATTTTAAATATTATTTGGTGTGTTTTTTTATTCTATATTATTTGAATAAATAAAATTCATGTAACAAATAATACTCTGTATAAGAGTTTTTATTTAATGGGAGGTATCATCTATGAAAATTAGAAGAATGTTATTTATCTTTTGTGTAATATTTCTTATAGTTGGAATGCCAACAAGAGTATTAGCAGAAGAGAGTAGTAAATCAAATCATGTGATTTTAATAGATCCAGGTCATGGTGGTATAGACGGTGGAGCAAAGTCAAAAAATGGAACTGTTGAAAAAGATATAAATCTATCTATAAGTTCAAAGCTAAAAGATCAATTAGAAAGTTCAGGATATACTGTTTATTTAACTAGGGAAAGTGATTCAGAATTAGATAGGAAAAAGGTAAATGATTTAAATGCAAGATGCAAAATGAAAAAAGAAAAGAACTGTGAAGTATTTATATCTATTCATCAAAATATGTTTCCACAACCTAAATGTTTTGGAGCACAAGTATGGTATTCAAACAATGAAAAAAGTAAACTTTTAGCCGATAATATACAAAATTCATTAAAAGCTAATATAGATGACGGAAATAAAAGAGTTGCTAAAGCTGCAAAAGATCAATATAGAATCTTAAGAGATGGTTATGATGGAGCATGCGTATTAGTAGAATGTGGTTTTTTATCTAACAATAAAGAGGAACAAAATCTAAAAAGTGATGAGCATCAAGAAAAAATAGCTAAGAGTATTTTAGATTCAGTTAATTCTTATTTTGAAAATGATAATAAGTAGGTAAATTGAATATCTCAAAATGATAAAATAGTCATTTTGAGATATTGTATTTGTAAATCTTTAATAAGTATACAGTTTGGAAATGGTGATTATATTATTAGTTATCCTGACTTTTTTTTAGTTTATTTTCTACATCAGAAAAATTATAAGAGATTTTAGAATCGTTATTTAAGGTTATCCAAAAAGTTTTTCCTTTTGTTAAATATATAGAAGAGTCTTTCTTAAATTCTTTGAATAATCCGCCAGAGTATACATAGAAAGTATTTTCTTTTTGAGAACTAGCATCTATTACAATATTTTTATATGTTATTGGAAGTTTAGTAGATGAATCAATAGTTTGAGTCCCATTATTAAAATGATGATATTCATTATTGTAATAAAGGAAGTTTGAAAAATTAAAGTCAATATCTATTATTGATATAGTATCAATGCAGTTATTATTAAATTCATTCTTTAATTTTTCATATTCTAGAAAAGTTATATTTGGAAAATCATTTTCATTAACATAAGATATAATTTCCATGGATGAATCATTAATAAAGTCATTATTAAAAAATATAGCAGAGTAATTGGATTGATGAATTATTGGATCGTAATTTAGTATTAATATTTCAGATTTTGATATTGAAGGCAATTTATTTATATCATTCTCTTTAAATTTTATTTTATATGATGAATTGATGTTAAAAACATCATAAACATCATCTGTTACTATTTTTTCAACACGGAGACTATTTTTATAAGAAGTTTTATGAAAAAAAATATCATTTAACAATAAAATACTATTGTATAAAATAAGACCAGTTAAAAATATAGTTAGAATATAAATAACATTTCTGATTATTTTGTTCAAATCAATATTATTCATTTTGTAACTCCTTAATAAAGTATTATGTTTAATTATAGTAGTGCAAATTTGAAAATATGAGATTTTTATTGTTGTAAATAAATAAAAATAAAATTAAACTTATAATTAATAAAAGATTTATAGGAGTTGTGATTATGAGAGAAGTTAATGTAAGCTGCATTAGAGAAGCTGTAAAAGAATTGTGTATTAAAGCAAATTATTTCCTTGGGGAAGACATAAGACAAGCATTGAAAGACTCTAAAGATAAAGAGACATGGAATCTAGCAGAAGATATTTTAGACAAGATAATTATAAATTCAGAAATTGCAGATAAAGAACATATGCCTATGTGTCAAGATACAGGAATGGCATGTGTTTTTGTGGAATTGGGTCAAGATGTTCATTTAATTGGAGGTAATTTAAGTGAAGCTATTAATGAAGGAGTAAAAAGAGGCTATGAAGAAGGATTTTTAAGAAAATCAGTAGTAAATGATCCATTAAGAAGAATTAATACAAATGATAATACTCCAGCTGTAATTTATTATGATATAGTGCCCGGAAATAAAATAAAGATAACTGTTGCACCAAAAGGTTTTGGATCTGAAAATATGAGTAAAATAGCTATGCTAAAACCATCAGATGGAGTAGATGGTGTTAAAAAATTTATTTTAGAAGTTATTAAACAGGCAGGACCGAATCCATGTCCTCCAATGGTAATTGGTGTTGGAATAGGTGGAACTTTTGATAAAGCAGCTTATTTAGCTAAAAAAGCATTATTAAGACCTATAAATGTAAGAAATAATGATGAGTATTATAAAGAATTAGAGATAGAATTATTAGAAAAAGTAAATAAATTGGGAATAGGACCTCAAGGGTTTGGAGGAAGAACTACAGCATTGGGATTAAATATAGAAATATATCCAACTCATATTGCAGGACTTCCAGTTGCAGTAAATATAAATTGTCATGCAACAAGACATAAAGAAATAATAATATAGATATTATATAATGGGGGAAGAAAAAATATGGAAATCAAACTACATACACCTCTTACATCAGAAAAAACTTTGAAATTAAAAGCAGGTGATACTGTTTTGCTAAGTGGAATAATTTATTCAGCTAGAGATGCTGCTCATAAAAGATTAATTGAATTATTAGATAAAGATGAGAAATTACCTTTAAATATAGATAATGAAATAATATATTATGTTGGACCATCTCCAGCGAAACCAGGAAGCGTTATAGGATCAGCAGGACCTACAACTAGTTATAGGATGGATTCATATGCACCAAGGCTGTTAGAATTAGGATTAAAAGGTATGATAGGTAAAGGCGCAAGAAATGAAGAAGTTATAGAATCTATTAAAAAAAATGACGCTATATACTTTGGTGCCATTGGAGGAGCTGCTGCATTAATAGCTAAAAGTATAGTTAAGTCAGAAATAATTGCGTATGAAGATTTAGGGGCTGAAGCAATAAGGAAAATGGAAGTTAAAGATATGCCTTTAGTTGTGATTATTGATTCTGAAGGAAATAATCTTTACGAAATTGGTCAAAAAGATTATTTAGGTACTTTGAAATAAGGATTTGTTTTAAGACAATGTTTTTATAAGCATTTTTAGTATTACTAAGTTTAATTACTTAGTCAACTATAAACATATTAAGATAAAAAATAATAGACAGGATTAACAAATTTACTTAACCTGTCTATTTAATATTATAAATTTATAAAGCCTCTACCTTTAACTTCAGATATATCTACTATAGTAATAAAAGCAGCTGGATCTATGTAATGAATAGATGTTTTTAAATCAAGCATTTGTCGAGTTGTAACTATACAGTAAAGCATTTTCTTTTTATTATGAGTATATTCTCCTTCAGCAAATAAAGATGTTATCCCTCTATGCAAATCAGTTATAACATAGTTTATAACTTCTTGCTCTTTCTCAGTTAAAATAAGAAGTAATTTTTTACTGCTAAATCCTTTTAACATTTTATCTAACACAATACTTTGAGTAAATAATGATATAAGTGTATAAAGTGCTTGAGGTAATCCAAATATGATTGCTCCAATTATAATGATAATACAGTTTAATGCAAAACCTAAGCTACCAATATTAAAATTCGAGTATTTTTTTCTTATAAGCATAGTTATTACATCTGTTCCACCAGTAGAACCATGTCTTAGAAAGACTAATCCATATCCTATTCCACATAAAACACCACCATAGATACAATAAAGAAGAATATCATTTACATAAATAATATTTGTAAATGGTCTTGTTAACATTAATGACAATGATAGAGAAATCATTCCTATTGTTGTGTATATAGTGAAATTTCTATCTAATTTTTTATAACTTAGTAATAAAAGTGGAATGTTTATAACAAAGACAACAATACCTGATGGTAATCCCATTGTATATTCTAGTATAAGAGCAAGTCCTGTAGCCCCTCCACTTAATAGCTTAGCATGAGATAGGAATAAATTTACGCCTAAAGAGGCTATAAAACATCCTAAAAAAATAATTAAGGTATCCATGATTAGGTTCTTATATTTGCTAATTTTGCTCATCAAAATTACTCCTTTAAATATATAATTAAGTCCAATAAATATTAATACACTTTATTATAATAAAAATCAAGTTATTTATATAAGATAACATATTTTTTACAATAATGTTTAGTAATAATTGAAAACATATATATTATAATAGATAATGTTTTTATAAATTAATTTGTTTTAAAATAATATTAACATTTTAATATAGTGTAATCCTACTATTATAATAAAAGATCAATATTTATTTAAAATATGTTTTAGCAGAGTGTT
>NZ_JAMQIF010000007.1:139350-160062 GCF_023845855.1 Clostridium sp. ZBS2 | reverse complement strand
CATTTAAAACAGAGCCTTTATTAAAAATATATACTTATAAATATAAAGCTAGGAGAAAAAAGATGATAGGAATGAAATTACCAGGAAGTAAAAAGCTTAAATTAACAACATTAATAATATTGTTAGCAATAACATTATTAATATTAGTATTTGAAGGCATTAATAACAACAAGAAAGGTGATGTTATTAACAAAGAAAGTATAGAAAATGCAGAGATTTTAGATGAAAATAATGTGAATTTAGATAAAGAACATGAAGATAGTAAGGAAGAGGGAAAAAGTAAGGTTGAGAATGAAAGAGAACGAGAATTATATAATGAAGCATATAATTTGTTTTTTTCAGGTGAATACAATAAATCTATTGAAAAATCAAATGAAATAATAAGCGAATTTCCAAGCAGTGCAAAAGGATACAATATAAGAGGAATAGCTAAATCTTATAATGAAAGTTTTGAATCTGGTATGAAAGATATAGATAAAGCTTTGGAATTTGAACCGCAATATGGGTATGCAGTTTTTAATAAGGCCTTAACTTATGAACTATATGGAAATCTAGATGAAGCATTATTGTGGTATAATAAAAATTTAGAGATAGAAAATTACATATGGACTTATTATGGGATAGCATCTATATATGGAAGAAGAGGAGATGCCCCAAATACTATAAAATATTTAAGTAAAGCAATAGAAATAGATGAAGTTGTAAAAAAAGAAGCACAGGATGAAGCAGATTTTAATCCAGTAAGAGAATCTAAAGAATTTCAAGACTTAATTAATAATTAGTAAACTCAGTTTGTTCTATATGAGCAGAGTTTTTAGTCTTATGTGTAAATAATATTAATATTGGGAGTTGATAAATTATGTATAACGTATTGGTTGTAGATGATGAAAAGGAAATAAGAGATGCCATTGAAATATATTTAAGAGGAGAAAATTTAAAAGTTTTTAAAGCAGCAGATGGATTAGAGGCATTAGAAATTCTTAATAATGAAAAAATACATGTCATTGTATTAGATGTGATGATGCCTAAACTTGATGGAATAAGAACATGTTTAAAAATTAGGGAAACAGAAAATTTACCTATAATTATGTTATCAGCAAAAGGTGAAGATTCGGATAAAATTCTTGGTTTAAATGTTGGAGCTGATGATTATATAATAAAACCATTTAATCACCTAGAATTAGTTGCTAGAGTAAAGTCTCAATTAAGGAGATATGATAAACCATTAAACATAGAAGATGAAGAACAAGTATTAACGGTGAAAGATTTAGTTATAGATACTGTATCTAAGAGTATTACTGTACGAGGTGAAGAAATTAAAGTGACAGCTACAGAATACAAAATATTGCACTTATTAGCTTCAAATTTAGGCAAAGTGTTTTCTATAAAAGAAATATATGAAAAAGTATGGGATGAACCATTTTATAAGAGTGAAAATACAGTTACTGTTCATATAAGAAGGATAAGAGAGAAAATAGAAATAAACACAAAAGAGCCTGAATATATTAAGGTGGTGTGGGGCATTGGATATAAGATTGAAAAAGAAATTTAAAATTCACTTAAAAAGCTATTTAAAGGGAATATATTTAATAGATATACTATTAATGATATTAATAACAGGAATGTTGTTTTCATCAGTTTTAGAATATAAAGATTTTATGAAGCAAAACAATAATTTAAGCTTAATTAAATCTATATTTAATGAGAAAGAATATGAAACAAAAAAGCTTTATGAAGATAGTAAAGGATTTTCTCAAATAATATATGAAACTACAGATGGATTGTATGATTTATTAACTGGAAGTAATGAAATAAAAGAAAAAATAGGACAGTTAATGAAATATTTTAATAATGATGTAGAGGAATATACTAGTCATTTTAAATTAAAAGATAATGTTTATTTTATAATTAGAAATAAGCATACTAAAGAATTATATACAAATGATCCTTTCTTAGATTCATCTATTAAATACATAAAGGAAAATCAAATAGATGATTTATTAAACAATAGATTTAAGAAGCAAGGTGTAGTAAGCATCAAATTTGATAATGAAAAAGAGTATAATTACTTGGTAAGTAAGGGATTAGTAAACTATTTAGATGATACAATCAAAAATTTTGAAGAAGTTTACTACACATCTACAGATACCTATAAACAAGAATTAATGAATATAAGAAAAGAAATAATTAGTCTGTCTCTTTTATTATTAGTTTATGTATTTTTAATTATAAAAACAGTATTAATAATAGCAAGAAGAGGAAATAAGGAAGAGAAAATAAAATCAAATATATTAAACAGCATAGTGTTTGTTATTAGAAATGGATTTAAATATAAAGAAACAAGTAAGACATTGTTATTATCTCTAGGAATAATAATAATAATATTAATTACGTATCTTTATTTCTTAGCCACTGGTGGATATGAAAATAATATGTTCGTACGATTCTTTCAAACATATCCTTTTAAAGGAACTATTTTAATAATAACAGGACTTATATTAATGGTGATATTTTCTGTCAAAAAGACATTAGATATTGCAATAATAAATGATGGTCTTAAGAAGCTAAATGAAGGAAATTTAGATGAAGATATACCTGTTTTTGGTTCAATAACTATTAAAGAATTAATTAATAATATTAATTTAATAAAAGAAGGATATAAAAATTCTTTGTATGAAAGAGTTAAGGATGAAAAGCTAAAAACAGAATTAATATCAAACGTATCACATGATCTAAAAACTCCATTAACTTCAATAATAAATTATGTAAATATATTAAAAAATAAAGATATAACAGAGAATGAAAGAAAAGATTATTTAGCTATACTTGATTCAAAATCTTTAAAATTAAAATCATTAATTGATGATTTGTTTGAAATGTCAAAAATAAATAGTGGAAAAATAACATTAAATAAAGATAAATTAGATATACTTTCACTGATACATCAAGGCATAGGCGAATATAGTTTTCTTTATGAATATAAGAATATAAACTTTAAGGTTATTAGTAATGAAGAAGATATATTTATGGAGTTGGACGGAAAACTAATTTCTAGAGCATTAGAAAATATAATAATTAATGCTTTAAAATATTCATTAGACAATACTAGAGTTTATATAGAAATTGAAAAGTATGATGAGCGTGTCGAAATTATAGTTAAGAATATAGCAAATTATGAAATGGACTTTGATGAAGAAGAGATATTTGAAAGATTCGCAAGAGCAGATAAATCTAGAAATTCAAGTGTTGAAGGTTCAGGATTAGGTCTTGCAATAACAAAAAGTATAGTTGAACTACATGGTGGTAAAACTAAAATAGAAAGAGAAGGTGATATGTTTAAAATATATATAATATTACCTTTAAATAATAAAAGTTGTTAATAAATAAAATTTATTGATTAAGTGGTTAATTCATAGTAAATTAGAGATTAACCACTTTTTTTATAAATAAATATGATTTTTGGCGTTTTACAATTATCATATTTGGAATTATACTATAAACATTGAAAAACGATATGTTGTATATTAAATTTGATTAATAAATAGATGTACACTATATATAGTAGAGGAGCGGAAATATTGATGTTAAAGAAACTTTGTGATTTAGCAATAGAGGGAATTAAAGATAATGATGGTACGTATACAAAAGAAAAACTATTGAAGGCGTTAGAACATATAATAAGAGATGGTATGGATGTTAATGATATTAGAAAATCTTTAATTCAGGTTTCTTTAGACTTAACAAGTGATATGGAACCTAATTGGCAGTATGCAGCATCAACAATATATATACACGAGCTTTACGATAAAGTAAGAAAAAATAGAAATTTATATGCAAGTAAAAATTTATATGATAATTACTATGAATTTATTACAGAATTAACAGAGAGAAATCTTTATGGGGAGTATATTCTAGAAAATTATTCTAAGGAAGATATCTTAGAATTAGAAAAAGAAATTAAACCAGAAAGAGATTTTATTTTTAACTATAGTGGAATAGATCTTGTGGCTAAAAGATATTTAGTTCAAGATTTTAATAGAAAAGTTATAGAACTTCCACAACAAATGTTTATGGGAATTGCTATGCATCTTGCTATTCCAGAAGTTAAAGAAAAAAGAGTATATTGGGCAAAAAGATTTTACAATGTTTTAAGCGAGCTTAAAGCAACAATGGCAACTCCTACTATGTCAAATGCAAGAAAGCCTTTTTATCAATTAAGTTCTTGTTTTGTTGATACTGTTGATGATAGTTTAGAGGGAATATATAAGTCATTAGATAATTTTGCTAAGGTATCAAAATTTGGCGGTGGAATGGGAATATATATAGGCAAAATAAGATCATTAGGCTCACCTATTAGAGGCTTTAAAGGAGCATCAGGGGGCGTAATTCCGTGGGTAAAATTATTTAATGATACAGCAATTGCAGTAGATCAATTAGGTGTTAGAAATGGATCAGTTGCAATTTGGCTTGATGCTTGGCATAAAGATATACCTGAATTTTTACAAATTAGAACTAATAATGGTGATGATAGAAAAAAAGCACATGATGTATTTCCAGGAGTTTGTTATCCAGATTTATTTTGGAAACTTGCAGAAGAAGATGTAGATAATGATTGGTATATGATGTGTCCACATGAGATAAAAAACGCAAAAGGATATTCTCTTGAAGACTTCTATGGTGAAGAATGGGAAGAAAAATATTTTGAATGTGTTAAAGATGAGAAAATAGAAAAAAGAATCATTAAAATTAAGGATTTAGTAAGATTAATAATTAAAAGTGCAGCAGAAACAGGAGCACCTTTTGCATTCTTTAGAGATAATGCAAATAAGATGAATCCTAATAAGCATGAGGGAATTATATATTCTTCAAATTTATGTACAGAAATTATGCAAAACATGAGTGCTATGAAAGTTACTGGAGATACTATTATTAAGGAAAATGATAAATACAATGTAGTACAAAATATAGAAGCTGGAGATTTTGTTGTATGTAACCTATCATCTCTAGTACTTGGAAATATAGATGTTCTTAATGATGAGGAATTAGAATGTGTTGTGGAAACACAAATAAGAGCTATGGATAATGTCATTGATTTAAATTATTATTCAGTTCCATTTGCTGAAATAACTAATAAAAGATATAGAGGAATTGGACTTGGAACTAGCGGATATCATCATATGCTAGCTAACAATAAAATACATTGGACAGAAGAAAAGCACAGAACATTTGTTGATAAAGTATATGAAAAAATAAATTATTATTCAATAAAGGCTAGTATGAATTTATCTAAAGAAAAAGGAAAATACGAGCTCTTTGAAGGATCAGATTGGGACAATGGAAACTACTTTGAATTAAGAGATTATAATGATGAAAAATGGATTGATTTAAAGCAAGAGGTTAAAGAGTTTGGTATGAGAAATGGGTACTTAATTGCAGTAGCTCCAAATGGCTCAACAGCTACAATTGCAGGAACTTCTGAAGGAATTGATCCTATAATGGCTAGATTTTATTTAGAAGAAAAGAAAGGAAGTATAATTCCTAAGACTGCACCAAACCTATCTGAAGACAATTACTGGTATTATAATACAGCCTATAATTTAGAACAAGGTTGGTGCGTAGAAATGAATGGTGTTAGACAAAGACATATTGATCAAGGTCAATCATTTAACTTATATATAACAACTCAGTATACAATGAGACAAATTATGAATTTATATATAAAAGCATGCAAATGTGGAGTTAAATCTATATATTACGTAAGATCAAAATCACTAGAAGTAACAGAATGTGAAAGTTGTTCAGCGTAATAATTTTCTTAATGTATAGGAAAGTATAGAAATTTTAATTTGCCTTATATTTAATGAAATGGGAGAAAAGAATATGGAAGTAAAGAAAAAACCACTTTTTAATGAATTTGGAGATAGAGATCCTAGATTAAAGAGAGTGATAAATGGAAACACAACTAATTTAAATGATTTTAATAATATGAAATACACTTGGGCATCTGATTGGTATAGACAAGGAATGAATAATTTTTGGATACCAGAGGAAATAAATTTATCACAAGATTTAAAAGATTATAAAAAACTTTTACCAGAGGAAAGAACAGCTTATGATAAGATATTGTCATTTTTAATATTTTTAGATTCTATACAAACAGCTAATTTAAGTAATATAAATAGTTATATTACTGCAAGTGAAATAAATTTATGTTTAACTATTCAAAGCTTCCAAGAAGCTGTTCATTCTCAGAGTTACAGCTATATGCTTGACAGCATATGCTCACCAGAAGAGAGAAATGAAATACTGTATCAATGGAAAGATGATGAAATTTTACTAAAGAGAAACAAGTTTATAGGCGATTTATATAATGAGTTTATAAATAATCCTAGTGAATATAACTTAATAAAAACGTTAATGGCTAATTATATATTGGAGGGTATTTACTTTTATTCAGGATTTATGTTCTTTTATAATTTAGAGAGAAATGGAAAGATGCCTGGTTCAGCTCAAGAAATTAGATACATAAATAGAGATGAAAATACTCATTTATGGTTATTTAGAAATATAATAAAAGAATTACAAAGTGAAAATCCAGAAAGTTTTACAGCTGATTTAAAAAATGAACTTAGAGAAATGATGCGTATAGGTGTTGAGAATGAAATACTATGGGGTCATTACGTAATAGGAGATAAAATTCAAGGAATAAATAAAAAATTAATTGAAGATTATATAAAATATTTAGGAAATAAGAGACTAAAAGAAATAGGCTTAGACGTGCTATTTCAAGGCTATGAAAGCAATCCAGCTACATGGGTTGATGTTGTGGCCAATTCTAATTCTGTAAAAACTGATTTTTTCGAAGCTAAATCGACAGCTTACGCAAAAGTTTCCACTTTAATTGATGATTTATAAGAAATTTTGTGAATTTTTGAAATATTTTTTTAGAAAGTTAGCAATATGCTATTAAATATTTTAAAACTTATGTTATAATAACTAAAGTTAGAATTTTAAATCTAGAAGTTATCCTAAAATAACATAATAGATTAACAATAATAGATTAAGTTATAAAACAACAATTTTAAATATCGAGGAGGAGTTTTAGAGATGAAAAGAGGTATTGCTGCATCTAAGGGATATGCAATAGGAAAAGTGTTTTTAACTGAAAATGAAGAAATAGTTATAACTGACGCGTCAGTTAGTGATATAGTGAGTGAAAAAGAAAAATTACAAAAAGCATTAGATAATTCTAAATCACAATTAGAAGCTATTAAAGATAAAGCTGAAAAAGAAATGGGAGCAGAAAAGGCTGCTGTTTTTGAAGCTCATATTACATTGTTAGATGATCCAGAATTTACTGGAGCAATGATGAGTGAAATAGAAATGAATAGTACTAATGGGTTAAAAGCTATAGAAAATGTTACAAATAGTTTTGTAACTATATTTGAATCTATGGATAATGATTACATGAGAGAAAGAGCTGCAGATATAAAAGATGTATCTAAGAGAATAATATCTAATTTTGCAGGTAAAGGCGGAGATGCTTTTGCAATTAATGAAAACAACACTGTAATCGTTGCTCATGATTTAACTCCATCTGATACTGCTCAATTAGATAGAAGTAAAGTAGTAGGATTTATTACTAATATAGGTGGAAGAACTTCACATGCAGCTATTATGGCTAGAACATTAGAGATACCAGCTGTACTTGGCTTAGGTGATATTACAAGTAGTGTTAAAACTGGAGATATGATTATAGTTGACGGATTAACTGGAGATGTAATTCTAAACCCTTCAGAAGACGTTTTAGTAGAATATAGAGCTAAACAAGAAAAGTTCAAAGCAGAACAAGAAGAATTAAAGAAATTAATAGATGTGAAGACAACAACTAAATCTGGTAGAAGAATAGAAGTTTGTGGAAATATAGGTAAGCCAGAAGATGTACTTAGTGTTGTATCAAATGGTGGAGATGGTGTAGGATTATTCAGAACTGAATTCTTATACATGGACAGAGATAGTGCTCCAACAGAAGATGAACAATTTGAAAGTTATAAATTTGTTCTTGAAAAGATGGAAGGTAAGCAAGTTGTTATAAGAACTCTTGACATTGGTGGAGATAAGACTCTTCCATATTTACCATTACCAGAAGAAATGAATCCATTCTTAGGATATAGAGCAATAAGACTTTGTTTAGATAGAAAAGAAATCTTTAAGGTTCAATTAAGAGCATTATTAAGAGCTTCTATATATGGTAACCTTTGTGTTATGTTCCCTATGATTTCAGGTTTAGAAGAATTCTTACAAGCTAAAGAAGTAGTTGAAGAATGTAAAGCTGAATTAAAAGCAGAAGGAAAAGAATATTCAGAAGTAATTCAATGGGGTATAATGGTTGAAATCCCTGCAGCAGCAGTTTATGCTGATGAATTAGCTAAACATGTTGATTTCTTCTCAATAGGAACAAATGATTTAATTCAATATACATTAGCAGCTGATAGAATGAGCGAAAAAGTTTCATATCTTTATAATCCAATGCATCCAGCAGTACTTAGATTAATAAAAATGACTATAGATGGTGCACATAAACACGGAAAATGGGTTGGAATGTGTGGAGAAATGGCTGGAGATGAAGCAGCTATCCCAACATTAGTTGAATATGGATTAGATGAGTTCTCAATGAGTGCTACATCAATCTTAAATGCTAAGAAAATAATGTTAGAACAAGAATAATATTTTAATATATGAAAGAGATGGAGTTTTACTCCATCTTTTTTGTTATATAGAAAATTATAGGAATTTTTAAACTAATAATATAGTTTATTTAGTGATAAAATAATTAGTATTGAAATTTATAATGGATGGAGGCTTATATATGAATAAAATTTTGGAAATGTTTATATCATTTTTTAAAATTGGAGCTTTTACATTTGGTGGAGGATATGCAATGATTCCATTAATTGAAGAAGAAGTTGTTAATAAAAAGAACTGGCTTACTAAAGAAGAATTTATGGATTTTTTGATTGTATCTCAAAGTCTACCAGGAGCTTTAGCTATTAACTGCTCTGCGTTTATTGGACAAAAAATAGGGGGAATACTTGGGGAGTTAGTAGCTATCCTAGCAGTAACATTACCATCATTTTTTATAATAATTTTAATTGCTACTTTTTTTATGCAGTTTAGAGATAATTATTTTGTAAATTTAGCTTTTAAGGGAATAAATGCAGCTGTTCCTATGCTAGTTTTATTTGGTGTAATAAGTTTATCAAAGGGTGTACAAAAAAATGTAAGAACGTTAATTATGATAATAGTTGCACTCATAGCATTAATGGTATTTAATATTCATCCTGTAATTGTTATTTTAGTATCAGCAATATATGGAATGATATTTTTAAGAGAGCAGGTATAGAGAATGATATTATTAAAATTATTTACAGCATTTTTTAAGATTGGAGCATTCAGTTTTGGTGGAGGATATGCAATGATTCCTTTTATCCAAAAGGAGATAATAACTAATAATTCATGGCTTACAGTAAGTGATTTTATGGATATTATAGGTATATCTCAAATGACACCAGGACCAGTTTCTATTAACTCAGCAACCTTTGTTGGATTTAAAGTATCTGGGATTTGGGGAAGTCTAGCAGCAACTATAGGAATAATAGCAACATCATTTATATTAGTCACTATATGCTCAAAAACATTAGAAAAGTTTAAAGACTCTAATTTAGTAAAAAGTGCATTACTTGGAATGAGGCCAATATTAATAGCACTTATACTTCAAGCATTTTTTGATTTAGCTAAAGAATCTTATATAGATATAAAATCAATAATTGTTACGTTAATAATTGGTGGATTATTGTTATCTCATAAGGTACATCCAATAATATGCGTGCTTATATCAGCACTATTAGGAATTGTATTTTGGAGTTTTTAATTTTTTAGAAAATTATATAAAGTCGAATTTATAAACAACTTAAATTAATATTATATATTTAAGTTGACGATTTTTTATTAATGAATACTATATTATTCTTATGTTATACTTAAGTTAATTGAAAAAAATTCATAAAATTCTAAGCGCATACAATAAAGGGGAATAATATGAAAAAGAAAAAGAAAAAATTTTATGATAAAGCCATGGTGTATTATCAAAATGGAGAAATAGACAAATCGTTAAGAATATGTGAGGAATCATTATCTTATAGTTTGAAAAATCCTTCTATATTAAATTTAAAGGGACTTATATTATATCAACAAGGTAAATTAGATGAAGCTATAACAGTATGGAAAATCAATAAAGATTTTAATAATAATACTATAGCTCAGAATTATATAAAAAGTGCTAATGAAGATAGATTTAGGGTTGATTTATATGAGCTTGGAGAAAAGAAATTAAAAGAATTAAAGATAGAAGAAGCAATAACAATATTTAAAAAGTGTAAAGAAAGTGATTTTAACTGCATAAAGGTAAATACTGCTTTAGCATTATGTTATCAAAAAAAAGGTGAAATAAATAAGTGTATAGATTACATGAATAAAGTTTTGGTTATAGATAAAAACTATAAGATAGCTAATGAAATAAAAAAGCAATTAATAGAATTAAAGGCGTATAAAAAGGAATCTAACAATATTATTATTAAGTTAATTGTGGTTTTAGTTATAATAGTATCTATATGTGGAGCTATCTATGTCTTTAAAAATACCTTTCAAGGTTTTCATAAAAAAAATAGTAATGAATCATTAGAATCACTAAATAAAACAGAAGATAATGCTAGTACTTCAGAAGATGCAGTTACTGAACAAGTAGAAGAAATGCAACCGAAATCAGCAGAAACAGCTATTAATGAAGAAAATAAAAAGGTAGAATTAGACATAAATAAACTAAATGAGCATTTTGAAAATGGTGAAGTCAATAGTATTTATTATGATTTAGAAAATGTAAATGAACAAGATGTTCCAGATGATTACAAAGGTTTATATAGACGATGTATAAATTTAATAAAGACTTCAGGAATAGAAGTATTCTATGGAAAAGGTATGGAAGAGTTTAATACACAAAATTATGAAAAGGCTAACGTAGAATTTAGTAAAGCATATGATTACTGTGATGGCAATTATCTAAAAGAACATATTATATTTTATAAAGCTGTAACATTAGAGCAACTAAATAATTCTGATGAAGCAATAAAATTATATGAATTATATTATGAAGAGTATCCTACTGGTTCATACGCTGATAATGCATTATACAATCTTTCATTAATACTCAACAATACGAATAAAGAGAAAAGTATTTATTATGCCAATAAATTAAGAGAAAACTTCTCTGGATCTATTTATTTTAATGAAACCATTAACCAAATATTAAATAGTTAATTTAGATTATAAGAAAAAATAAATTCAATAATAGGATGTGATAACAATGATATCAGTAATTAAAGATATTAAGGTATATGCTCCAAAATACATAGGTATAAAAGATATTGTAATAGCAGGAGGGAAGATAGAAGGGATCTATGAAAGCTTAGATATATCAAATACTTTTATTAATGTTAATGTGATAGATGGTAAAAATAAAATTATTTTTCCAGGCTTTATAGATAGTCATGTACATCTTATTGGTGGTGGTGGTGAAGGTGGATATAAAACGCGTACACCAGAACTACAATTATCTAATTTAACATCAAGTGGAATAACAACAGTAGTTGGATGTATAGGTACTGATAGTGAATGTAGGAATATAAAATCTTTAATAGCTAAAGTTAAATCTTTAAAAGAAGAGGGGCTTTCATCATATTGTTATACAGGATCTTATGCTATACCAGTAAGAACATTAACTGGTGTCGTTGAAAGAGATATAATGCTAATACAAGAAATAATAGGTGTTGGAGAAATAGCATTATCAGATAATCGAAGCTCAGAGCCTACTTATGAAGAATTTGCAAGATTAGTAGCTCAATCAAGAGTTGGAGGAATATTATCTAGTAAAGCTGGAGTAGTAAATGTACATATAGGCGAAGGAAGAAGAAGACTTGATTATTTATTTAAATTAATTAAAGAGTCAGATATACCATCATCTCAATTATTACCTACTCATATTAATAGAAATACTAATTTATTTATGGAAGGCTTAAAATATGTAAAAGAAGGCGGTATTATAGATTTAACTACCAGCAGTGATGTTAACTTTTTAGAAAAAGGTGAACTTACAGCTTCAGAAGGATTAAACAAATACATTGAAGCAGGATTACCAATAGAGAATATAACATTTTCTTCTGATGGTAATGGAAGTATGCCTAAATTCGACGAAAATAAAAAGATAGTAGGGCTTGGAATTTGTTCTGTTGAGTCATTGTACTTGCAAGTTAAAGAAGTCATAAAGAAATATGGGATTCCTATTGAAACAGCTATAAAAGTTATAACTTCTAATGTAGCAGATATATTAAAATTATATAATAAAGGAAGAATAGAAAAGGGAAAAGATGCTGATTTAGTAATAGTTGATGAAAACTCTTTAGATATAGATATAGTTTTATGCAACGGAATAAAGATGGTTCAAGATGGAAAATGCATAGTAAGAGGTACATTTGAATAAAATATTATTATGAGTTTTAGAAATATTATTTAAGGTATAGATAAAAGTAAATCTAAAAATAATGACCAATCTTATTAAATTAGATTGGTCATTATTTTTATTAAGATTTAACTTTAAAAAAAGTATGATGCCCTATTGTTTTCATATCTTGTTTTTGTGTTTGATGCATCCATGCGCAGGTTGCCGTGCTAGGATTATAAAAGAATAAAGCTTCATTTGTAGGGTCATATCCTCTTATAGCATCATAAACCGCATTGTAACATGCTTGATTTGGAGTAGCTTTAATATCTCCATTTTTAACACATGAAAATGCATTTTTCTGAAAAATTACTTCTTTTATTGAATTTGGAAAGCTGGGATTTATGACACGATTTAAAACAACTGATGCTACAGCTACTTTTCCATCATAAGGTTCACCGATACTTTCTGCATAAACTAATTTAGCCATTAATTCAATATCATTTTCCGTTATATAGAGTTTTTGAGTATCATAACTAAAAACTTCTATTGTAGACTCGTCAATATTTTCATTTGTATTATTTTCATTTAGTTCTGCATTGCATTGAGTTGCAAGGTTTATATTATTTAAATAAGTTTCATTATTTTCCTTTTTAGAAATAAGATTAGTATGAAAGTTGTTACCTAATACTTGGGCATAAGCAACACTGTTATTAATAACGGAAAGATATAGCACTAAACTAATTATGAAAAGGCTATATATTTTTTTCATTAAAAATCCTCCTCTGGTATATTTCAAACCAATAATATTATTGCCCAAAAAGAGCCTTATATACATAAATTAATATTTATATGATAATATGGTTTTTTGTAAATTATCAAAACAACTTAAAAAGTAGTCATATTTATCAAAAGTATCAGTATATAATTCATCAATATTATCTAAAATTAATTTAGATTTATCGTGTAATTTCATTTCATTTTTAATGCTTTTTTCTAGAGAATTAATATAAGAATCATAAGATGAAATAATTTCTTCTAAAGCTTCATAGCATTCTTTACCATCAACAGGAATAGAAATTGATATAGAAGCATCTTTTATTTCATTAAAATCTGAACGTTTTTCATTAAGATCACAAATTAATATAGATAAATCTCTATTATCTTCTCTTATTTTTTCTAGAGCAGGTTTGACATCATTTTTTAGCTGAGAAAATTTATCTAGTAAGTCATTAATTTGTATAAAAAAATCTCTTTTTTGCTCACTTATAATATCATTTTCTCTAATTGATTTATAAGATTCATTTAAAAATTTATTTAAGCTTATAAAAAATGTCTTTAAGTTTTTGGGAGTAGAAATTTTAATCTTAGATTCAGATAATTTATCAGTTTCTTTAATAAAAGCTTCTTCGTTTTTTACTAGGTCTTGATATAATGATTGAAAGTTATCATTATTTTTATTATTTATTATAGAAATAATAGAGTTATATAAATTAATATTTAGTTTTAAATAATTTGAAAGATTGTTTTTTAATTCATTAGAATTAGATTTTTTTAAAGTTAAATTAGTTAGGGTGTTATCTAATGCATTTAGTAGATTTAAATTTTCATCTAAAATTTGTTTTGTATTTTTAAAATCAAGTTTAGCATCGTTTTCATCGAATTTTAATGATGAATTTATATTTACTATTGTCTTAGAAATTTTATTTATTTTATTTAGTTCAGTATTTTTAAAAAATAACGTTAATAATATAAGTATTAATATAAATAAACCAAATAATAAACTTATGATTTTTAATGATTTTTTATCTATTGAAAAGTTTATCATAATCAGAGTCCCCCTTATCAAGTAATAATATATTTTTAGTTACTTAATATTACTTATATTATGTTAATTAGAAAATTATTATAAAAATAATGAATTTTTAATAAAATAGTAATTCTCTCTATATATAATAATTAATGTTTTGATGTATAATTTTATATATATACAAAAGGTGGAGGTGATAGTGTTGCAAGATTTTATATCACTAATAATAAAAAGTTTAAGTAATATGTCTTTATGGTCAATACTAGATATATTGGTAGTTTCCTATATATTTTATAAAGGATATATGCTAATAAAAGAAACAAGAGCGGAACAATTATTAAAGGGTATAGCATTAATTATAGTGTTAATACCAATAAGTTATTTATTAAAATTAGATATGTTATATTTTATATTAAATAAGACACTTACAATTGGGGTATTATCTGTAATTATAATTTTTCAACCAGAAATTAGAAGAGGACTAGAGCATATAGGTAGATCAGCTTTTGAAGATGTACACTATGCAAATGATAAGGAAAGCATAAATATTGCTATAAATGAAATAGTTAATGCTGTACAAAATTTATCAGAAACTAAAACAGGAGCACTAATAGTAATGGAACAAAAAACAGGTCTTGCAGAGATAGTTTCATCAGGCACAATATTAGATGCAAATGTAAGTTCAAATCTTTTAGAAAATATTTTTGTAGTGAATACACCGCTACATGATGGAGCAACAATAATTAGAAATAATAAAATATTAGCTTCAGGTTGTGTTCTTCCTTTGACTAATAATAATAATATTAATAAAAAGTTAGGTACTAGGCATAGAGCAGGATTAGGACTTTCAGAAGTTTCTGATGCGTTAATAATCATTGTATCTGAAGAAACTGGAGTGGTTTCATTAGCTATAAATGGTAAATTAAGTAGAGGGTATGATAGAGAAAGATTAAGAAATATATTATCAAATATAATTGAAAATAGAAATAAAAATAAAAAGAATGTAAAGGATGCTAAAGAGAGGGTGAGATCATGGGTAAGGGGAATAAAAATAAATCATTAATAGCGAAGCTTATTTGTTTACTTTTATCTTTTGGTCTATGGCTGTATATATCAAATGTAGAGAACCCAGTAAGAACCTATGAATTAAAGGGCGTACCAGTAGAACTTATAAATAAAGAAAGCATTTCAAAGTCTAATTTAGCTATAGTAGGAGAGGAAAGTTTTACAGTTGATTTAACTTTAGAGGGAGCCACAAGTGAAATAACAAAAGCCAAAAAAGATTCCTTTAAATTAACAGCGGATATGAGTTCATATGCGTTAAAAAATGGAGAAAATATAATCCCTATTCAAATAGTAAGTTATCCTCAAAATATAAATATAAAAAACAATGGATTTTTAGGGATAAAGATAAAACTAGAGACACTAATAACAAAAGATGTTTCATTGAAATCTCAAGTTAATATCACTTATAAAGAAAATATTTATAAAAAAGATTTAACTGTATCTCCACAAAAAGCAACTATATCTGGTCCGGAAAGTCAAGTGAATAAAGTTGATAGAGGTATTCTTGTAGGAAGTATAGAAAATTTAGAAAAAGATATTAATAAAAAATTCCCTATTAAATTTATAACCAAAGATAATAAAGAAGTTAAAGGTATTACTTCTAATGCCAATGAAGCTGAATTAAATATAAAGATTAATAATGGGAAAACAGTACCTATAAATATAAAAACTATAGGAAATTCAAATGAGGGTATATCTATAGAAAGTATGGTTGTAGAACCTAAATCAGTTCATATTATAGGTGAAGATAAAATATTAAATAGTATAAATTCAATAGATACACAAGAAATTAATATAAGTAACATTACTGCTGATGCTGAAGTAAATACAAATTTAAATTTACCAGAAGGGGTTACTATACAAGAGAATAGCCAAAATGTTAAAGTGAAATTTGCGGTTAAAAAAGCACAAGAGGTAACAAAGAACATTTCATGTGCAGTTGAATATACTAACTTAAATCCTAATTTAATTATTGATTCTTCAAAATCCACTGCTAATGTAAGTATCTCAGGATTGGAATCAGTTATAAATAGTATAACGGAGACAGAACTTAAGGCTACGGTAGATTTATCAAATATAAGTGAGGCAGGTACCTATACTTATAAACCTTCTGTTAATAGTGCTAATAATAGGACTGATTTTAATATATTATCAGTAGATGATGTTCAAATAGTTTTAAAAAATAAACAATGAAAATAGCCACAACTTATTTAATTGTGGCTATTTTTTATGTTATAATCGGTTAAACTTGTAAGTGAGATGTGTTTTAATAAAACATAAATTATTGAAAACAAAATAGGAGAAAATATATATGAGTATAAGAATAAATAATTTAACTTTAGGTATAGATGATAGTAAAGAAGTATTAGAAAAAAAAGTATGTAAAAAATTAAAAATATCTAATCAAGATATAAAAAAATTAACAATAATAAAAGAGAGTTTAGATGCAAGAAAGAAGAATGAAATAAAGTTTAATTATTGTGTGGATATAAAGTGCGATAATGAAAAGAAAATAGTATCTAAAATAAAAGATAATGATGTAAAGCTTAAAGAAGATGACAAAGGCTTACAAATTGAAAAAGGTGATGCTAAGCTAAGTCATAGACCAGTTGTAGTAGGATTTGGTCCAGCTGGAATGTTTGCAGCATTAACTTTAGCTAAGAATGGATATAAACCAATTGTATTTGAGAGAGGAGAAGATGTTGATAGTAGAACAAATGCAGTTCAAAACTTTTGGGAAACTGGAAAGTTGAACATTGAATCAAATGTTCAATTTGGTGAAGGTGGAGCAGGGGCATTTTCTGATGGAAAATTAACAACAAGAATAAAAGACCCTAAATGTGCTTATATATTAGATGAACTTGTAAATGCTGGAGCACCAGAAGAAATTAAGTATTTAGGTAAGCCACATGTTGGAACAGATATTTTAAAAGGTGTTGTAAAAAATATAAGAGAGCAAATCAAGGAACTTGGTGGAGAAATTCATTTTAATTCTAAATTAGAAGATATAAAATATGAAAATAATAAATTAAAAAGTATAACTGTTAATGGAAAGGAACTAGATTGTGAAGCTTTAGTTTTAGCCATTGGACATAGCCCAAGAGATACATATGAAATGCTATATAAAAGAGGAGTTTCTATGGAAGCTAAGCCTTTTGCAATAGGGGTTAGAATAGAGCATCCTCAAGAATTAATAAATGTTAGTCAATATGGAGAATACCATAATCATCCAAGATTAGGTTCAGCAGAATATAGATTAACTTACCAAAGTGACAAACTAAAAAGGGGTGTATATTCATTCTGTATGTGCCCAGGGGGAACTGTTGTTGCATCTGCATCAGAAGAAGGAAGACTTGTATCCAATGGGATGAGTTATCATGCTAGAAACTTAGCCAATGCTAATTCAGCATTAGTTGTAACGGTATCTACAGATGATTTTGAAGGAGATTCACCTTTAAGAGGAATGGAATTTC
The DNA here is from genome assembly GCF_023845855.1 of Clostridium sp. ZBS2. Taxonomy (NCBI): domain Bacteria; kingdom Bacillati; phylum Bacillota; class Clostridia; order Eubacteriales; family Clostridiaceae; genus Clostridium; species Clostridium sp. ZBS2. The sequence continues at coordinate 142,163 of NZ_JAMQIF010000007.1, read as the reverse complement.
AAAGACGTTATGAAAGTTTAGCATTTAAATTAGGAGGTGGAAATTATAAAGCACCAATACAATTACTAGGAGATTTTATGAATGACAGACCTAGTACAAAACTTGGAAGTGTTATTCCAAGTTATTCACCTGGATATGAATTTAAAGAATTAAAAGATTGTTTACCTAGTTATGTTGTAGAAGGAATAAAAGAAGGTATACAAAATTTTTCAAAAAAAATAGAAGGATACGGAATGGAAGATGCAGTTTTAACAGGAATAGAAACTAGAACATCAGCTCCAGTTAGAATTCATAGAAGCAAAACACTTGAAAGCATAACGGTGCAAGGCCTTTATCCAGTGGGAGAAGGAGCCGGATTTGCAGGAGGAATAGTTTCATCAGCAGTTGATGGAGTTAAAGTAGCGGAAATGATAATAAATCAATTTACTTGTTAAATTTGTTGATTTAATTAAATAGTCTCAATATTCTAAAAAAGGGCAATATTAAGTTATTATTTGTTACAATAAAGATAATAAATAAAAATATATTTTAATTAAAAAAGCAAGAAGAAAAATTAAAGTTAAATATAGACAGAATAATTATTATTAGAATAAGAGGTGCATGTATAATGAGTAAAAACTTTGATGATTTATTATCTAAATTAAAGGCAACTAAAAAGAAAAAGTTATCAGTAGCAGTAGCACAAGATGAACCAGTTTTAGAAGCTGTAATGGCAGCTAAAGAAAAAGGAATAGCAGATGCAATACTAGTTGGGGATCAAGAAAAAATAAGAACAATAGCAGAAAAAATAAAAATGGACTTAACTCAATTTGAAATAATTCATGAACCAGATATTAAAAAAGCAGCATTATTTGCTGTTCAATTAGTATCAAGTGGAAGAGCAGATATGGTTATGAAAGGTTTAGTAGACACAGCAACTTTCCTAAGAAGTGTTCTTAACAAGGAAATTGGTCTTAGAACAGGTAAAGTTATGTCTCACGTAGCAGTTTTTGAAGTTGAAGATATTGATAGATTAATATTCTTAACAGATGCTGCATTTAATACTTACCCTGATTTAAAAGCTAAAATTCAAATTGTAAATAATTCTGTAACAGTAGCTCATGCTTGTGGAATAGAAGTTCCAAAGGTAGCACCTGTATGTGCAGTTGAAGTTGTTAACCCAGATATGCCAGCAACAATAGATGCATCATTGTTAACTACTATGAATAACAGAGGACAAATAAAAGGTTGTATAATAGACGGACCTCTAGCATTAGATAATGCTTTATCAGAAGAAGCTGCTCATCATAAAGGTATTACAGGACCAGTAGCAGGAAAAGCAGATATCATATTATTACCTAATATAGAAACAGGTAATGTAATGTATAAATGTTTAACTTATACATCAAAGAGTAAGAGTGGTGGTCTATTAGTTGGAACATCAGCACCAGTTATCTTAACTTCAAGAGCTGATAAATTTGAAACAAAGGTAAATTCTATAGCTTTAGCAGCATTAGTTGCTGAAAACGCTAAATAAGATTATTTTGGGGGTATTATTTAATGTCATATAAATTATTAATTATTAATCCAGGATCAACTTCTACAAAAATAGGAGTTTACGAAAATGAAAAAGAATTATTTGAAGAAACATTAAGACATACTAATGAAGAAATAAAGAGATATGAAACTATATATGATCAATTTCAATTTAGAAAAGATGTAATATTAAATATTCTTAAGGAAAAGAATTTCGATATAACTACTTTAAGTGCAATAGTTGGAAGAGGCGGAATGCTTAAACCAGTAGAAGGCGGAACTTACGCTGTTAATGATGCAATGATAGAAGATTTAAAAGTAGGAGTACAAGGTCCTCATGCTTCAAATCTTGGAGGAATAATAGCAAAATCAATTGGTGACGAATTAAATATACCATCATTTATAGTAGATCCAGTAGTTACTGATGAATTAGATGAAGTAGCAAGATTATCAGGAGTTCCAGAACTTCCAAGAAAGAGTAAATTCCATGCTTTAAATCAAAAAGCAGTAGCTAAAAGATATGGTAAAGATAGCGGAAAAGGATACGAAAACTTAAACTTAATAGTTGTTCACATGGGTGGTGGAGTTTCTGTTGGAGCTCACAAACAAGGAAAAGTAGTTGACGTTAACAATGCTTTAGATGGTGATGGTCCATTTTCACCAGAAAGAGCAGGAACAGTACCAGTAGGCGATTTAATTAAAATGTGCTTTAGCGGACAATATACTGAATCTGAAGTATATACTAAGATAGTTGGAAAAGGTGGATTTGTTGGATACTTAAACACTAATGACGTTAAGGGTGTTATAGACAACATGGAAGCTGGAGATAAAGAATGTGAAAAGATATATAAAGCATTCCTTTATCAAATAACAAAAACTATTGGAGAAATGGCAGCTGCATTAAATGGAAAAGTTGATCAAATATTATTAACAGGTGGAATTGCATATTCACCAACACTTGTTCCAGATTTAAAGTCAAATGTAGAATGGATAGCTCCAGTAACTGTATATCCAGGAGAAGATGAATTATTAGCATTAGCTCAAGGTGCTATAAGAGTACTTGACGGAGAAGAAAAAGCTAAGATTTACTAGAATATATGCCAAGAGGTCATATCAAAAGAAATTTTGATATGACCTCTTTTATATATATGAATGCCGTGTTATCTATTGCATGTATATTTGAAATATACTATTAAATCCAGTACATATTATAATTTTAGATTTGACTCTGTTTTAAATGCGTGTTGATATATGCAATAGGTAAAGTGGCATTGTAATTGGACTTTGAGAATCCTTAA
>NZ_JAMQIF010000007.1:93931-139278 GCF_023845855.1 Clostridium sp. ZBS2 | reverse complement strand
TCTGCTAAAACATAGCCTTAGATTTAAATAAGTTGATGCTGAATTTGGAATGTTATTGATCAAAGCTATAGTATAAATGAATAATAAACGATAATAAAGTCAAGGTTAATAAATAATTATTATAATATTAAAGGGGGAACTGCTTTGAGAAGTTCTTTAAATATAACCAACAAATTAACTATGTTAACTGAAATGGAGAATGATTCAAAATTTCAAATTTTAGAATATAGTGATTTAAATGGAGCTACTGATTTAGAAACAGCTTTTGGATTAAATGTAATTAATGAAAGTAATATAAAATTAAAACAAATAAGAATAATACTTGATGACAGCTCAGTAAAACTAGAATCAGGTCTTTTGAGCTACATGAAAGGTAATATAGATATTAAAAGTGATATAGGTGGGGTATTTGGTTTAGGTAAAAAGTTTATTACCAGTAAATTAACTGGTGAAACTATGTTTAAGCCAATTTATAAAGGTTCAGGAGAAATATTCTTAGAACCATCCTTTGGACATTTTGCTTTAATTGAATTAGAAGATGACGAAATAATTGTAGATGACGGACTGTTTTGTGCTTGTGAAGATGGAATTGAGGTAGGAGCATCAATACAGAGAAATTTATCTTCAGCATTTTTAGGAAATGAAGGATTATGTCAAACTAAAATAAGCGGTAATGGAATAGTTGCATTAGAAATACCTGTTCCAGAGACTGAAATATTTAAATGTATATTAATAGACGATACATTAAAAGTAGATGGAAATTTTGCGATTTTAAGGACTGGAAATATTGAATTTTCTGTAGAAAAATCATCTAAATCTATTACAGGTGCTATAACAAGTGGTGAAGGTTTTGTTAATGTATATAGAGGTACGGGAGAAGTATGGCTTATTCCAACTAAAGCTATATATGACGATATGAGAACTAAAAGCTTTAAAGAAATGACTAAGCCAAGCAAAGAAAGAAATACGGAAAATTAATGCTTTGATATATTAAAGTTGTAAAGAAAAGAAGTTAAAGTTATAATATTTAAAGATGAAATAATTAAAGAGGTGAGAGATAATGAGTTCGTCAGATTCGAAAATTAAAAGCGAAGAATTAGACTTATTTTTTAAAGGAATTTTAGAACTTGAAAATATAGATGAATGTTATAACTTTTTTGAAGATGTAGCTACAATCAATGAAATAAAATCATTAGCTCAAAGATTTTATGTTGCTATGCTTTTAAATAGTAAAAAAACTTATACTGAGATTGCAGAAGCAACAGGGGCAAGTACAGCAACTATAAGTAGAGTGAATAGGTGTTTAAATTATGGTAGCAATGGTTATAAAACAATTTTAGAAAAATTAGAAAAATAAATTTATTAAACTTTTGCTATAAATAGTTAAAAGATACTTAAAACATTGTCAATATTGATGAAAAACATTATACTGTTATATATAAAATTAAAAAAATTATCAACTTAAATAGATAATTATCAAATTTACTATTATTTCATAATAATATAGTAATCAGATATATGAGATAATAAAAAAGCGAGGTAAAAATATGGATAGAATGTTTGGAACTGATGGAGTTAGAGGAATTGCTAATACTGAGTTAACAGCTCAAATGGCTTATAACTTAGGTAGAGCTGGTGCATACGTTTTAACAGAAGGTGCACATAAGCCAAAAATATTAGTAGCTAAGGATACAAGAATATCAGGGGACATGCTAGAGTCTGCTTTAGTTGCAGGTATATTATCAGTTGGAGCAGAAGCAGTAATATTAGGAGTAGTTCCAACACCAGCAGTTGCATATTTAACAAGAAAATATGATGCAGATGCAGGTGTAATGATATCAGCTTCTCATAATCCAGTAGAATACAATGGAATAAAGTTCTTTAATAATAAAGGATATAAACTTTCTGATGAATTAGAAGATGAAATTCAAAGAGTAATTGAAAGTGATTTTGAAGGAGTACCAAGTCCTATTGGCATAGACTTAGGAAGAGAAAGAATCGAAGTTGCGGCATTAGAAGATTATACAGAATTTGCAAAACAAACAATTCCTTATAATTTAAAAGGAATGAAAATAGCACTAGATTGCGCTAATGGTGCATCTTATAAATCTGCTGTAAAAGCATTTAGAGATTTAGGTGCTGATGTTTTTGTAATTAATGATAATCCAGATGGAACTAATATAAATAAAAATTGTGGTTCAACACACCCAGAAGAACTTATGGATTATGTTGTTAAAAAAAGCTGCGATTTAGGATTTGCATTTGATGGAGATGCTGATAGATGTTTAGCAGTTGATGAGAATGGTAAATTAATAAATGGTGATTTCATATTAATGTTATGTGCAAATTATCTAAAAGAAATAGGTAAACTAAAGGAAGATACTTTAGTTGTAACTGTTATGAGTAATTTAGGTTTAGATATTGCATGTAGAGGCTTAGGAATAAAGCTTGAAAAAACAAAAGTTGGAGATAGATATGTTCTTGAAGAAATGACTAAGGACAACTATGTGTTAGGCGGAGAACAATCAGGTCATGTTATATTCTTAGACTATAATACAACTGGAGACGGGCTTGTTACAGCTCTTCAAATTGCATCAATAGTTAAAAAGAAAGAAAAAACATTATCAGAATTATGTTCTGTAATGAAAGAATTACCACAAGTTTTAGTTAATGCAACTGTTCCTAATGATAAAAAGAACATATACTTAGAAGATACAGAAATAGTGGAAGCTATTAAAGAAATCGAAGCAAAACTAAATGGTGTAGGAAGAGTCTTAATAAGACCATCAGGAACTGAACCATTAGTTAGAGTTATGCTAGAAGGTGAAAACCAAGCAGAAATAGATGAAATGGCTCATGGTCTAGCTAACTTAATTTTATCTAAAATATAAAATTATTATATATAAGTAAATTTGAGACTAATAAATTTGTAAAGAACCATCATAAGGTGATTAAGAATCATTTTATGATGGTTCTTTTTTATTTTTATGGTATAAATGATCAATTCCCAGTAAATGGTTGAAAGCGAAAATACTAAAAAAGTACAGTTAAATTTAACTTTTATAAAAAAACTATAAAGGAATTTATTGAAAAAGTTAAAGAATATTATATAAATAACCGAAAATGTAAATATATAGATAAAATAAGAAAAAATTCAATAAAAATATTAGTTATGAATTAAAGAAATATAGGAGATTAAATATGAATGATGCTATAACTTATAAGGAATTAAAGATATCTACTTTTGAGTTACTTTATATTAAGGACTTAAAAATAAATGCTGGGATTAATGAACATAGTACATTAAATTTAGTTGGGATATTACCACAAGAGAAAGAAGATAAGGATATTAATACAAAGTGTAATACTCCAATTGAAGTTTATACATTTGAAGGAGAAGAAAAGAAACCTTTATATTTTGGAATAATCACAGAAATAAAAATTAAGAGGGTTGCAGAATATTTTGAATTGCATGTAAAAGCTGAAAGCTACACTTATTTAATGGATATTACAAGAAGAACACGTTCTTTTCAAAATAAAGATTTAAGTATATATGATTTTATACAAAACATTACCAATAAATACATTTACGGATCATGCAATATAAATATACCTTATCAAACAACAAATAGATTATGGCTTCAATATAACGAAACAGATTGGGAATTTGTAAAAAGGGTTGCATCTTATTATAATGTTGGTCTTTTTCCACATAGCACTTTAGAAGGAGTTCATTATTATTTAGGCACACCAGATGAATACCCTAAAAGTATAGAAGCTTATGAATATACTGTTACTAAATTAATAAAGAAATATGAAAAAATTAAAGAAAATGATTTACCAGATTCTTATGAAAATCAGTATATAAATTATAACGTAAAAAGTCATGATATTTTGGAATTAGGTGCTTGCGTTAATTTTAAGGGGCACTTTTTTTCTATTTCTAAATTAACTTATGAAATAGAAGATGGAATATTAGAAACTACTTATGATTTACAAACTAGCCAAGGACAAAATCAATGCAGAATATACAATGAAAAATTACAAGGAATATCATTAGAAGGAACTGTCACCGATGTTTCAAGTGATGAAATAAAAGTAAAACTGGATATAGACGGAAAAGGTGAAAATAGTGATTATTGTTGGTTTAAATATTCAACAATAGCTGCATCACCTGATGGAAGTGGATGGTACTTTATGCCTGAAATTAATGATAGAGCAAGAGTATATTTCCCAACCCATGATGAAAATGAAGCATTTGCAATAAGCTGTATACATAAGATAAATGCAGATCCATCTGTTAAGTATATAACAACTATAAATGGAAAGAAGATAATTTTTAGTGAAGATAGTATTACAATTTCAGCTAATGACAGTGCAACAATTACTTTAAGCAGCGGAGGGGGAATAAGTATATCAGGAGGAAGTATAAGTTTAAATGCAAGTGAAAATATTTCTATTAGAGCAGAAGACAGTGTTGTTGTATCAGGTAAAGATAATGTAGAGCTTAGTTGTGATAAAGGTGGAAAAGTCGCTTTAGATAATGGAGGAAATGTAGTACTTAATGGAACAAAGGTGAAAATTAATTAAGGGGGTGTAATCAATGGGAATATCATATGTCGTGGATAAAGCTAAGATAAAGTGCTCTAAGGCAATTGGAGAAAGTGTACTAAATAAATCACCAGATAATGAAAACTTAGAACTTCATGGAAAAGCAATGCTTACAATTGCAGATAATAAACCAGATATAAATATTACACCATTTCCACTATGCGAAAGCAAAAAAAATCCTGAAGTTATTAAAAATGGGATGAAGCCAGTACCATGTAAGCCATCCATATGTAATAAGTGGATGAAAGGCGAAAAAGATGTGTATTTGAATGGAGAATTGGCATTAAATAGTGGATGTGAATTGACTTGTTTATATGGTGGATTAATAAAAATATCTGATGATGGTCAAAGAAAGTAATAAAGGAGGTAGTTTAAATGATTATGAATTATGAAAATATACAGGTAGAACTACCATATGAAATTTTACAAATTGAAGATTTAAACTTTAAAGCAGAAATTAATGAACATCATACTTTTAATATTAAAGCACTTATAGATGAAAATAATGTGGATAAGTACTTAAATGAAGATACAGAAAATAAACAAATTAAGATTATTATAAACAACAGTACAATTTATGTTGGAAAAATAATAGAGCTTAAAATAAGCTGTATTAATCATTTATCATACTTAAATATAAAATCAATATCTTATTCTTATAATTTAGATATAAAAAGAAATAACCATGCTTTTATAAATTTAAAATCTACATATGAGAATGTAATTAATGAAACATTGAGTAAATATAAAAATTATATCTTTAAAGACAATATAACAGAAGGAAAAAGTATTGATAATTTAATTGTTCAGTATGAAGAAACAGACTTTGAATTTTTAAAACGTCTAGCATCACATTTTAAAAGTGTACTTGTAGTAGATAGTGGCAGTGATGTAATTAGATTTCATTTTGGAGTAGAAAATGTAAGCAATAAGTATGTTTTAGAAAATTCATTTAATGAAATAGAGAAGAAATTTGATTTTTTTAATACTATGCAGAGTGTAACAAAGGACTGCTTATATGAGCAGGATTTTATAGGATGGAAGTTAGATAATAAAGAATATTTTCCATTAGGAACTGAGTTTACTTATTATGGTCAAAAGGTTTGTGTATATAAAGTAGAGATGAAAATTAAAAAAGGTGAAATCATTTATACATATGAATTAAAATTTCTAAAAGGAATAATTACAGAATACAAGATCAATCATAAGCTTAAAGGAGCCAGCTTAGAAGGCATTGTTAAGAATGTAAAAAACAATGAAATGCAAATTTATTTTTGTATAAATGATAATTATAAAGATGATGCAAGTAATAAGTGGTTTGATTATTGCAGAGAAATAAGCAACTTTTATGTTATGCCTATGGTAGGGAGCAAAGTTCACATTACTTTTTTTACTGGTGATGAAAGAAAAGTTAATGTAACTAATGCCATAAGAAGCGCTGAAAGTAATGCTAAATATTATAACAAAATATCAAATCCAAGCAATAAATCTTATTCTACAGAAAATGGACAAGAACTTTTAATGTCACCAGATATGATTCAAATAGCTCAAGATGATGGAAAAAGTATTCAGGTTACATTAAGTAGTAATGGAAGTGTAAGTATATCAGGAAGTAATATAAATTTATCTGCTAGTAAGAAAGCTGAGGTTGGAAGTAAAGCACCTTTCAATGCTAAGAAAAATCCAGTAAAGCCCAAAAGTATAAGCATATCAGCAAAAAATTGTGTAACTATAACTAGAAGTGTAGGAAGTAGTGTAAATCCAAGTGAGGTTATACAACTTAAAGAAGAAAATAATATAAAAGGTATCGTAAAACTAGGAAGATAAAATAAATTTTTATTAGGAGAATAGTTATTTATGAAGTATTTTGAAATGATACAAGATAACAGAATAAGTTATGATTACAAAATTGAAAATTTAGAGTGGGAAAAATTAGATACAGATGAGGAAGAAAAAGAAATAGTAGGTATAGTTTCTTTTAAGGGAAAAGAAGAATCATTACCAGATTTTATAGCTTATAAAAAACATTTTTTTGTTTCTGCAGAGTTAAAGAAGGTTATGGCAATGTATAGTGAAGATTTAAAGTTTAATCTAGTTATGTTTAATAATATAGAAAATAAAATTCAAAAAGAATATTACGATGTAGAATCTCCATTAATAGAAGGTTTAAGTGATAATTCAACTTATCATAAAGATTATTCAGTAAATAAAAAAATAATAAAGCATGAAAAAGTTAAGGACTCTCCTGTATTTAGATTAAAAGAAATGGAGACTACACAGTTTTCACCAAAGCATATTTTTGTTCATTTAGATATTGTTGAAAGTACCATTAGAAGAGAACTTTGGGGAATGATTTTTGAAGAAATTCAGGTGGAGGAATAGAAATGTCTTTTTTAGATGAGAAGATTGCTAAATTGCAAAAAATTAAAAAGGTAGCTAAAAAGAGAGAAATTTTAAAATCTCAGCAAAAAAATATAGAAGCAGAAATATTGCCTGAAATATCTCAAGAAGAAGTTACTTTAGCTATAGAAAATGGAAAATTAGATTATAATGGCGTTGAATTTGAATTTGAAAATAAAGATTGCTTTGACGGAATGATTACTTTTCCTATAATTAAAAATTTTTTTGAGGATTATTTAGAAGATGAATCAAAATATTTATGGAATAAAGAAAAGAATTTAAATATTTTATTAAGCAAAATAAATGTTGATGATAAAGATAGACAGAAGATTGATTTTAATATAGTACTTGAACAGTTATTAAAGAAAAATAAACTTTATGTAGAATGTTCAAGTATTACAGAAGATTTATATATGAATTATCCAAGAAACATAATAAAGCTTAGGATGCCAACAGCTTATGATTATATGTATCAATACATTGAAATGATAGATTTAGGAGATCAATGCATAATATTAGTTTTTTCATGTTTAGAAAAAGATAAGAATAAGTGGGAAAAAATCATGATAGGAATATCAGAGCTTATTAAAATTAATGAGGGAGATAAATAGATTCATGAAGGAAATTGAAGAGAAATTTTTAAAGGAAGAAGCTAAACCAATTTTAGAGAAATATAAAGAAAAAGTACTTTTAAATATATTAGAAAATGAAGATAAACTAAAGAATCAAATATTGGAAGCTTTAATGAAAATAGCTGATAAATCAAAGAAAGATGAAGAATTTAAAATAAAATATATAGATTTTTCAATACTTAAAATCGGTATTTTAAATAAAACTTATGATATAACAGTAATCGCTTATGGTAAAGAATGGTATGCAGGAGATATGATATATGAAGTGTTTAATATAGATTATATTTTTCAGGGATTAGAAGAAATTAGAAACGATTTACACCAAAAAATAAAGAAGTATGTAGGAAAAATAAAACCTTGTAGTGTAGATCAATATATTTTAAGACAAGTTGCTAATTACAATGAATACTTAACATATTTTTTTATTAAATATCTTAAGCAATATGATGAAGAAATTAGCTTTAATGAAATGAATAAATACGAAACATTGAGGATTAGCTATGGAGATTATAAGGATTATTCTCAAATAGTATATTATTATGATAATTTTGAGAAAAATGAAGATATTTTTAAAGAAGAGCTAAAAGATAATAAGATAGAAAAATTGGTGTTTAGTCATTGGACAGGCTTAAAAGCAGAGAATTTTGAAATTGAAAATCAAGATATAACATGTATGAATTTAAAAAGATCAGATTTACAAAACTTTATCTTAAAATCATGTAAAGCAGTTGGATTAAATTTAAAAGAAGCTAAATTAAAGAAATGTCGCTTTATATCTAGTGATTTAGGAACAACAGATTTTAGTTCTAGCATTTTAGAAGATGTAGTTTTTGAGGATTGTATTTTAAGAAATACAAAATTTAAAAATGCTAAGTTAATCAATGTATATGCTATAAATAATGGAAAAGCTGTAAGGCTTGAAAATAAAAAATGATTAAAAGTTAATAATCTAGTTTTTAAGAGAGGGGGAGATTATTAATGGAAATAGGAATTTCAATAGGATTAGCAGTGATGGCTTTTTTTGGAATGTGTGCTAGCTTTAAATTTTGTCAGGATTTAACATTGGCATTAGATGAGGTTGCAAAAGAGACTGCTGAGACACTAGTACAAGGAAAAGCGTTAATTGAATCTTGTATATCTGGGAGTAAAGAAGATGTTAATTGTGATATTCAGGAAATGACAAATGCTGTAGCAAATTCAGCAGTAGGTAATGCGGCAGGTAGACTTTGTGATATAATTAATATAACACAAAATGATATGAGAAGTTCAGCAGTAGATAAGTGTTGGGCTCCAGAAGTAAGTGGACCGAGTATAGAAGTATTTCCAGCACATAATGATGAAGGAATAATTATTACAGATATACCAGTAACAGAAGTACCATCAATTACTATATTAGATACGCCAATAATAGTAGAGACACCAAATAATGTAGAAGTATTTCCAGAGCAGAGAGTTGATATACCAATAATTATAGATTTCCCAACAGAGAAGCAGAATGAGACGGGAAATGTTATTTTTATTGATGGGGCAGTTGAAGCTGATATACCGGATAGTCCTTCAAGTTTACAAAAAGAAGTTGAAAGGGGAAGAGCACCTAAAGATGTAGATAGAGTAGATAAACCACATGTTAAAGGACAAAAACCACATGTTCACCTTAAAGATAAAACTTCATTAAATAATGATGGTACAATACATGATAAGCATAGGGGGAATCCTAATGTAAGTAATAAGGTAAGAAAATGGTTAGAAAATCATGGATGGAGAGTGAATGATTAAATTATGAAAGCGTATGGATATCAAAAAAATAGTGATGAGTTATTGGAATTAGAAGAGGTTTCATTTGAATGTGATATAGAAGAAATAGATGAAATAATTAAGTTTTTCCAATATGTAAAAGAAGAGCATAGCAAGGTTAGATTAGAAACAGAATTGTGCCATTCACATTTACGTGATTGGAAAGAGGAGTGGAAGAAAGATTCAACGGATATAATAGTAGTTACAAATTTTAACACTGATAATATTGATTAATATTCTAGAATAGTAATTAATATAAATTTTCAATGCATAATAATTAATCAGAGTAAAAGAAAATATTGTTGTAACTGAAATATCGATACTTAAATAGTGTCGATATTTTTTTACTTTAAGTTAGATTCATAGTAGGTGATGTAGAAAATGCTACTGAAATAATACCAATACTTTTAAAAGTCAAGATAACTAGGATTAAAAATACAGTAAACTACTAAGTAAAGGAAATCCTATACTTAACAATTTTACTTGAAATCGAGGAGCAAAAACAACAATTAATATGTAGAGGATAAATAAATCCACTTAAGAATAAAAAGAATTGAAAATATGAAACATAAAAATCTATTTCAATTAGAATAAATAGTGCTAAAAGAAATTGAAGAAATGATATAATAAGTTCAGCAATAGATAAGTGTTGAGCTCCAAAAGGTATAAATGAACCTACAATTGAGGTATTTCCAGCATATGATGAAATAGACATACCTAATATAGAAGTATTTCCATTAGATAATATAGCAGATATACCTAATATAGAAACATTTCCAATGGATGAATCTGATGAAATGGATAATATTATTTTTATTGATGGAATAAGTAATACTATAACAAAAGGAAAAGTAAAACATATATTGAATAGGCATACATTTGAGAGAGTGAAAAATAATTTACAATATAAAATAAAGACTATGCCAAGAGAAGATTTAGAGATGGATATATCAGAAAGAAGTTTCTTTAATCCATCTTGGTCAGAAGAAAAAGTTGTTGAAGCAGCGCAACAGGCATATGATACAATCATAGAACAAGGTGAAATCAATGGAAAGCATACTGTAGAAGTATATGATGAAGAAATTAATGTTTATATTGATAATGGTAAATTTGGTACTGCGTATGGATCGCACCATTATACTTTAGATGATTTTGGATTATAGGGAGGATAAGATGTTTACAATTGAACATAAGATTTTAAATGAAACATTAGAAGAAATAAAAAAAATGAGTTTAAACGAGTTTGTAAATGAATTTGATGGAGATATAGAAGGACAAATTAAAATTACTTTTAATAATAAAACGATAGGATATATAAATGATGAAATCCCTTTTTCAGAGGAGTTATTAGTCTGGTGGTTAACAAAACTAAATCAAGCCATTTATACATTAAATCAAAATAATTATGTAGCATTTTATATTTTAGATACTGATAATATATGGCTTGAATTAAAAGTTAATGATGACTTAATTCATGTAAGAAAGATAAAGTTAAAATTAAAAAATATTAATAAATCATTAGTAGATAAGCCTATGGAAGAATTCGAGAAATATAAATGGGAGGGCATAACTGTCGGTAAAAATGAATTTATTAAAAGAGTTGTACAAGATAGTCAATTATTAATAAATGAGATATCTGAGATAAATTCTAAATTGATTGAATCAGAAAGCATAAAAAATCTGAGAAAATTTTTATATTTAAATATTAATAATGTAGTAAGTTGAAATTAAATAGATAATAAAAATTATAATGGCTAATATTTTAAATAAGAAATGTTAGCCATTTTTATAATTAGATATATTAGATACGCCAGCAATTGTAGAGGAACCAAATAATATAATAGTATTCAGAGCATAAGGTTAAAACACCAACAATTACAGATTTTCCAGCAGAGAAGCAGAGTGAGAAGGGAAATGCTATTTTTATTGATGGGGGAGGTAATCCTGTAGAACAAAATTATGCATTGTTTAATAAAACTCATGCAGGTTCTGCACCAGTACCTAAGGGAACTGGACCAAATGATGGAAGATTACAATCACATCATGGATTACAACAACAGTGGGCAAAAGAAAATCTTTCTCAATATGGTTACGCCCCAGATTTAGCACCAACTGTAACAATAGAAACAGGAAAAGGTATGCCACATACTAGCATTACTAATGCTCAAAATGCAAGAAGAAATGCTAGGGTTGAAAGTGGAAATGGAAAATGGAGTTCAAGCTTACAAGATGAATTACAGTATATAGTAGATGATTTTATAAATGCAGGATTCTCTAAAAATACGATAAATAGAGTTTTAGAACAACAATACAAAATGCTAAATAAATTAAAAGTTCCACATGAAAGGATTGAAGTTAGATGAGTATATTAAATGATTTAAGTAATAAATATAGAATAGATGCTAGTAAACCAGCTTCAAATGAGGAAGAAATAAAAGAGTTGATTGAATTCTCAAATATAAATATTGCAGAGGATTTTTTAGAAGTAATAAGAGAATTAACAGAGATAGAAATTAATATTGATGAAAAAAAATATATTAGGATATGGGGAGCTGATGGTTGTATAGAGATGAATGAGGCGTATAGTATACAAGAAAATATTCCAAATTCATTGGCAATAGCTGATGATGAAGGAGGAAATGCTTTAATATATACAACTGGTGAAAAAGGTTTTGGTTTATATGTGATAGCATTTAATGATTTAGATGTTGACGAATTACAATATGTAGCAAATTCATTAAGTGAGTTACTAATAAATAATGTTGGAATAGATGTAATTAAAAAAATATGAGAATAGTATATGGATAAAGAAATAGTAGTATCAATAACATTATATGGAGAAGTTGAATGTAAAAATAATTGTATTGATTGGTATGAATATTGCAAAAGGGTTATTGAGAGATTAGGACATAAGCCTAATTATATTTCAATCGAGAGTGATTCTATTAAATCAAATAAGGTATTAAGTTTGGATAAAAATGAAAGAAAGGTAATAAAATCTATTAATAATGATACTAATATTAAATGGTTATCAGTTTATTCATTACCAAATGATTTTATTACTGCTTCATTTGATTATAATATACTTTTTACTAGAAATAATAAATATTTAAGTATTATTATGAATAAAAAATTATATTCAAAGTTAGATGTAGATAGTACTTTATCTGAATTAAGAAAGTTTATTAAGTTAAAGCATGGAGAAATTTACGAAATGCATAGAGATGAAAGTCCTTTACTATACGCTTCTGGATTAAATGAAGCATCGGATTTTGATACATTAAAAATAATAAAAAAGTTATAATATAGTTAATAAAGCTAATGTTTCTAATTAAAGAGACATTAGCTCTATTTATATTTAATTATACTGAAATAATAAATGCAACACAAAATGATATGATAAGTTCAGCAGTAGATAAATGTTGGGCTCCAGAAGTAAGTGGACCGAGTATAGAAGTATTTCCAGCACATAATGATGAAGGAATAATTATTACGGATATACCAGTAACAGAAGTGCCATCAATTACTATATTAGATACGCCAGCAATGGTAGAGCAACCTAATAATATAATAGTATTTCCAGAGCAGAGAAGCAGAACGAGAAGGATAATATTATTTTTATTGAGGGTGGAAGTAATCGCATTGAATTACCTAAATCAGTAGAACGATCTGCTAAAAAATTAAGTCCCGAAGCTAAAAAAGGATACGATAAAGCAATAAAAGCATTAGAAAATGGTGATACGAGAGGATTAAATGAACATCCTTTAAGTGGTAATAGAAGTGGACAGTGGGCTATAGATATTAAAGGAATGGGAAGAGGTAGAGGTGCTGGTAGAATTATTTATGAAAAAATCAGTGATGGAAGTATAAAAATTATAGAAATACTTACTAAACATGATTATTAGGAGGGAAAGTTAATGGAAATGAAGCACATATTATTAGAATGTTATTGTGAATGTAAAAACAGAAATGAAGAATTACCTTGTTATAAATATAATAATAAAATGGGAGTGTATTGCCTTGAACATACATGTAAGTATTTATCATATACTGAATCACCGAATGAAATAGCATATGCAAATGAACATGGTGTGGTTGAAGATGAATTAGATTTTGTAGGTTTTGGTGGTGATATGAATGGAAATGACGATAATAAAACAAAAGAATTAATAGATAAGTGGCATAAAATATGTAGGAAAAAGATTGATGAAGCATATGAAGAATATATGGATTATAGAAATAGTTAATATATGAAACCACAGATCATTATAATACATTTAAACAAATTAAATAGATGTATAGGATGATTAAATATCAATAAGATTATTTAAGAGCTAATGTTTCTGATGGAAGAGATGTTAGCTTTATTTATATTTAAATTATACTGAGATAATAAATACAACACAAAATGATATAATAAGTTCAGCAGTAGATAAATGTTGGGCTTCAGAAGTAAGTGGACCAAGTATAGAAGTATTTCTAATATATTGTAAAAAGGATAGGTAAGTAACTGTGAATATAGAATTTTTAGAAGATAAATTGACAAGTTATAAATTTCAATATCCAGAGCCATTTTTAAAAGTAATAAAATTAAATTTAGTAGACTTTGACCTATGGTATATAATGGATGAAGAGAGAGTAATAAATAGATTAAAAGGACTTAGAGAAAGGTATCCAAGTAGAAAACTTATACCTTTTGCAAGAAGAGATGATAATGATGATATAGCATGTTTCGAAGTAAATAAGGGTGAAAGAGTTCAGATAATACATGATTTTGCATCTGTAGGATATGAGCAAAGAAAAGAATATAATTGTTTTTGGAATTGGTTAACAGAAGCTATTAAAGTAATGATTGAATACAATAAAGAATAATATAATAGATGATTTTATAAATGCAGGATTCTCTAAGAATACGATAAATAGAGTTTTAGAGCAACAATACAAAATGTTAGAATAGCAAGTAACTGCATAAAATCTAAACAGAGATAATTTGGAGCAATAATTATGAAAATATTATTTTTAGATAAACAATTTGAACATGAAATAAGAAAAAAGATTAGAAAATTAAGTGGACATATTGAAGTAGAAGATTTAAAAAGTATTATTGAATTAAAAATTATACACTATAGTGATGAACCCCAAATAGCTAGCTTAGAAGGGATTCAATATTGTGAGAATTTAAGAAAGCTTGAATTAATGGGAACTTATTTAAATAATATTTCATTAATAAAGAATATTAAGAAACTAGAGTATTTAGATTTAAGTGATAATAATATAAAAGATATTAGTTTTATATGTAATATAAAGACTTTAAAGTATTTAAATTTAAGTGGAAATCCAATAAAAAATATAGATTATATTAATGATATAAGAAGTTTGGAGCGTATTAATTTAGAAAGAACAGATTGTGAAGTTCCTAATTTAAGCAATCCAGATAAAATAATATCATTTGGTTTGCCACAAAATTGTTTTGATTTAGAATTTTTAAATAGATATAAGAATTTAAAAGAGATAACTTTACCAAGTTGCTTAAAAACATTAGAAGTTATAAAAGAGTTTAAAAACTTGCATAATGTAGAAAGTTTATCTATAAATAATAGCAAAGTAAGTGATTTAACTCCATTATCTAATTTAAAAAAATTAAAGAAGTTGGATTTATTTGCTAACAATTTAGAGGATATTTCTCCAATTCATAATTTAAAAGAATTAATTAGTATTAATGTAGGTATAAATAAAATCTCAGATATTTCATGTATAGAATCATTAATAAATTTAGAGTATTTTATAGCAGAACAAAATCTGATTAAAGATATAACTCCATTAAAAAATCTTTTTCAATTAAAAAAATTAAATTTAAGTGGATGTCGAGTAAATGATACTTCACCATTAAAAAAACTAAAAAATTTAGAAATTTTAAATTTAGAAGATAATTTATTAACTAATATAAATGGAATTGAAAAATTATATAAATTAAAAGAAATTAATTTAGAATACAATGAAATTAATGATATAGAAATGTTAAGAAAACTTCAAGAGAAAAGAAATGATTTAGAAGTAATATATTAAACTTACAATATGAGCTGGTGTTTCTAATTCAAGAGACATTGGCTCTATTTATGTTTAATTATGTTGAGATAATTAATACAACACAAAATGATATAATAAGTTCAGCAGTAGATAAGTGTTGGGCTCCAGAAGTAAGTGGACCGAGTATAGAAGTATTTCCAGCACATAATGATGAAGGAATAATTATTACTGATATACCAGTAACAGAAGTGCCATCAATTACTATATTAGATACGTAAATTAGAGAATGATTAAATTTATTTTGAAATAGTTTAAAGGATATTTAATCCTTATATATAACTTATATATAAGGATTAATTTTATATAAAAGATGTTAATATGTTAAGCTTAGAAATAGTATAAGGTTGATGCAGATATATTAAAACAATGGGAATATTTATTACAGAGTATAAACAATTCAAAGTACAGAAGTTAATTAGTTTAGCATTAGAGGAATTTATATAGAAGTATAACAAATAATATAGAATAAAATTATAATATAATGTGTAAAGTGTTATATTATAATGGGAGTAACTTAT
Source organism: Clostridium sp. ZBS2 (assembly GCF_023845855.1). Lineage (NCBI taxonomy): Bacteria > Bacillati > Bacillota > Clostridia > Eubacteriales > Clostridiaceae > Clostridium > Clostridium sp. ZBS2. The sequence goes on along the minus strand of NZ_JAMQIF010000007.1, from coordinate 123,236 downwards.
TAATATTAAACATTCACAATATATATAATAAGGGAGATAGTAATGGATATTAAAAGAGATATTTATAAGAATATTTTAGAATGGAAAAATAATAATTCAGATAAAGTGTTATATGTTGAGGGTGCTAGACAAGTAGGGAAGACTTATATAATTCGTAAATTTGCATCAGAGAATTATTCAAAAGTAATTTATATAGATTTAACAACAGAAGATGGTTCAGACTTACTAGAAATAGATAAACAGATAGCACAGGAAAGATTATCTGGTAAATTAGATAGAAGTAAAGTTAATTCTCTACATGAATTATTTAGAAGATTTTCGTCTGACTTTGAAGATAGTGAAGATTGTATAATTATAATAGATGAGATACAGGAGAGTGCAAAGATATTTAGTATGATAAGAAGCTTTGCAAGAGAATTTAAAACTAATTTTATAGTTTCAGGTAGTTATCTTGGTAGAATTATTAATGATAAATCATTTTGGATTTCCAATGGGGATTATATAGCATTAACAGTAAATCCAATATCATTTGAAGAATTCCTAGCAATATATAATTTAAGAGAGTTATACAATTCGTTAGATTTCTATGGAAAATCAGCTAAGGAAGATTATGATTTAATTTCATCTAAGTTCCAAGAGTATTTATTAGTTGGTGGTTATCCTCAAGTTGTTATGGAATATATAAAAGATAAAAATTCTGATTTAGATATAATAAAAGAAAATATATTGATTAGATTTTGTGAAGAGTCTTTTCAATATATTTCAGAGAATATTGGTAATATCGCAGTATTAAGAAATAGTTTAAGTGGTGTAGCATTTCTACTTACAACTGAGAAAGAAGGATTTAAAGAAGATTCATTTAGTGAAGAGTTAAAAGAAGTATTGTTTAATAGATTTTCAAGCAACATAACTAAAACTAATATTAGAAATGCAATTGAATGGTTAGTTAATGCCAAATTAATAAGATTTTGTGATAAAGTGTTAGAATTAAAATATGTCGACTTTAAAGTACGTCAGCGTTGTTATTTTTCAGATATAGGATTATTACGTGTAATTTTGGAAAACTTAGGTTCAGATAAAAATGAAATAATGGGAATATTACATGAAAACTTTATATTTAACAATTTAGATTATAATTTCCTACGTGATCCGAGTTTTGGTATATATAAGAATGGAGAAATTGATTTTTTACATTATAATAAGAATACACAAGAGTTATATGGAATAGAGGTTAAAGCAGGTAAGAATAAAGGAAAAACGATAACTAAAGCCCTTAATGATAGCAAAATAAATAAAGCAATTTATTGTAAAGGTAATACTTATGGTGGTATAGATACTACAGGAAAAATAATAACTATACCTATTTATTTATTCCCTAGATTTAAAAGAGAATATTTATCCTAGAAAAGCTATGTAAATAAAATATTAAAAAAATTTACTACATAGCAATAATAAATAGTGTTGAATCAAATTTATGTTTTTAAATAAATTTGATTCAACTTTTTTTATTGTCTAAATTTAAAAATTTTTATTACATTACTTTCAATTAAAAAATGTTATATAGACACTATAATATGTTTTAAATATTCATGTTTAAAAATATGCAATAAGAATAAAAATTGAGTTTTTTGTTTAGAGAATAGCAATTGTGAAACTAGGGTATAAATAAGGTGATATACAAAAGTACATGCTAAGGAGGGAAAAGCTTATGAATATAGTTCCGTATAATGAATATTTATTAGTTATGCCAAATGGTGATACTAAGGGGTTCGATGATTTAGAATTAGCAAAAGCTTATATAAATATATATTATGAAAGGATTATAGACCATAAAATTGATAAAGATGATTATAATGATGCAACGGAAATTGGAGCAGAGGAACCAAGAAGAAATATATGTACTCAATTAGGAGTAGATGAAGGACGATGTGAAGTTTATAGCATAGATAATTTCATAGAAATTGTAAGAGATCAAGTGGTTTTTGATGCTGAAAGGGAAGAAATAATATCAAAATTATTAGCAAAGGAAATAAGCTTTAATGTTTATGATTATAATCTAGATACTATATTACCAGATATTGAAACTATAGACATGATGGAACCTTATGGTGATCCAGATTAATGATAAAAATTATGTATTATTATAATGTTTAATGAACAAGTACGATAAAATCAATATGATAAAATTAAACGAAGTATAGTTTTAAACTATCAATAAAACAGTTGTTTCATTGACTAAATGAAAAATATACATCAAAAAATATTCCTTAATATATAAGTTTTGTAAAAATAATCTACGGTTGTTGACTTTGATATTTTATAAGAGTAAACTTTAAAAAAAGCAAAAGTTAATGGTGTGCAACCGTTATATGCAAGGGTTTGTTAGAACCTAGTGATATTTTATATAAGCGGAGATTAACCACTTTTTATGGTTTGTATCATTAAAAGTGGTTTTTGCTTTAAATAAATTTTACGGAGGTATGATTTTATGAGGAAATATGTATTATCCGTTTTAGTAAAGAATTCATCTGGTGTATTAAGTAGGGTTTCAGGGTTATTTTCAAGACGAGGATATAATATTGATAGCATAACAGCAGGAAGAACAGAAGATCCTTTAGTATCTAGAATGACGATTACTTTAAGCGGAGATGATGATGTTTTAGAACAAGTTAAGAAGCAATTAAATAAACTTGAAGATGTTATAAGAGTAATAAATATTACTTCTGATGATTCCGTTTATAGAGAATTAGTACTTATAAAAGTTAAAGCTAGTGGAGATGAAAGAGCAGCAATTAATGAAACAGCAAAGATATTTAGATGCAAAGTAGTTGATGTTTCACCAAATACTTTAACTATAGAGCTGACAGGTGATGAAAATAAAATATCAGCACTAATAAAACTCATGGAAGAGTATGGAATAGAAGAGATGGTTAGAACAGGGATAACTGCTCTTCAAAGGGGAATTTCAACAATTAAAAATTCAGTTGAGGAATATTAAAATATTTGCTGAGTTAAAAACATATTTTTAGGAGGATGATAAAAATGGGGATGACAATGACTCAAAAAATATTAGCGGAACATGCAGGATTAGAAAGTGTAAAAGCAGGTCAATTAATCGAAGTAAATCTTGATTTAGTTTTAGGAAATGATATTACAACACCAGTGGCTATAAATGAATTTAAAAAATTTGGTGTTGATAAAGTCTTTAATAAAAGTCAAATTGCAATTGTGCCAGATCATTTTACTCCAAATAAAGATATAAAAGCAGCTGAACAGGCAAAGTATGTTAGAGAATTTTCTAATAAGATGGGGATAGAAAATTTCTTTGAAGTAGGAGAAATGGGAATAGAGCATTGTTTACTTCCTGAAAAAGGACTAGTTGTTGCAGGGGATGTGGTTATTGGTGCTGATTCTCATACTTGCACATACGGTGCTCTTGGAGCATTTTCAACTGGAATAGGTTCAACTGATATGGCAGCAGGAATGGCTACTGGACAAACTTGGTTCAAAGTTCCATCAGCTATAAAATTTATTCTTAAAAATAAGCCAGCTAAATGGGTAAGTGGAAAAGATATAATTTTACACATAATTGGAATGATAGGTGTTGATGGAGCTTTATATAAATCAATGGAGTTTGTTGGAGATGGATTAAGTTATCTTTCCATGGATGACAGATTTACAATGGCTAATATGGCAATTGAAGCAGGAGGAAAAAATGGTATATTCCCAGTAGATCATAAGACCATTGAATATTTAAAAGAACATACTAAGAAAGAGTGGAAAGTTTATAAAGCTGATGAAGATGCAGAATATGATGAAGTTATAGAGATAGAATTAAATACTTTAAGACCAACAGTTTCATTTCCTCATTTACCTGATAATACAAGAACTATTGATAATGTAGGAAATATAGATATTGATCAAGTAGTTATTGGATCTTGTACAAATGGAAGAATATCAGATTTAAGAATAGCAAGGGAAATTTTAAAGTGGAAAAAAATTAAAAAAGGAGTTAGATGTATAGTTATTCCAGGAACTCAAAAGATTTATTTACAAGCATTAGAAGAAGGTATTATTAAAGATTTAATTGAAGCAGGAGCAGTGGTTTCAACACCAACTTGTGGTCCATGCTTAGGTGGTCATATGGGAATATTAGCAAAAGGAGAAAGATGTGTTTCAACAACAAATAGAAATTTTGTGGGTAGAATGGGACATGTTGAATCAGAAGTATATCTTGCTAGTCCAGCAGTAGCAGCAGCATCAGCTTTAACAGGAAAAATAACTGATCCAGAGTTAGTATAAAGGGGGATTTTTATATGAATGTAAAAGGTAGAGTATTTAAATATGGTGATAATGTTGATACTGATGTAATAATTCCAGCAAGATACTTAAATACATCTAATCATAAAGAACTTGCATCACATTGTATGGAAGATATAGATAAAGATTTTGTTAATAATGTAAAAGATGGCGATATAATAGTTGCTAATAAAAATTTTGGTTGTGGCTCTTCAAGAGAGCATGCACCTATAGCAATTAAAGCATCGGGGATTAGCTGTGTTATAGCATCAACATTTGCAAGAATCTTTTATAGGAATTCAATAAATATAGGTTTACCAATATTAGAATGTGATGAAGCAGTGAAAAATATTAATTTTGGGGATGAACTTGAAGTTGATTTCTCAACAGGGATAATTAAGAATCTAAGTAAAAATGAACAATATCAAGGTGAAGCATTTCCTGAATTTATGCAAAAAATTATAGATAATGATGGGCTAATAGGATATATAAGAAACAAATAATTTTTAGTAAGCAATAAGGAATAAATAAAAATAATGGGGGACTATTTATGAAATATAATGTGGCTGTAATACCAGGTGATGGGATAGGCCCTGATATAGTAACAGAAGCTATAAAAGTATTGAACGTAGTTGGGAAAAAGTTTGGACATGTATTTGAATATGAATATGTAATGGCTGGAGGATGTTCTATTGATAAAACTGGAGAAGCTCTTCCAAAGGAAACTCTAGATATATGTAAAAAAAGTCATGCTGTTTTGTTGGGTGCTGTGGGGGGACCAAGATGGGATAATCCTGATGCAAAGGTTAGACCTGAACAAGCATTATTAGGATTAAGAAGTGGAATGAATCTTTATTGTAACTTAAGACCAGCAGTATTATATGAACCTCTTAAAAATGCATCACCACTTAAAGATGAAATAGTTAAAAATGGAATAGATATTGCTATTGTAAGAGAGCTAACAGGCGGTATTTATTTTGGTGAAAGAGGAAGAGAAGAATTAGAAGGCGTAGAATCAGCTTATGATACAGAAAGATATAGCACTGTTGAAATAAAGAGAATAGTTAGAATTGGATTTGAAACAGCAATGAAGAGAAATAAAAAATTAACATGTGTTGATAAGGCAAATATACTTGAAACTTCTAGACTTTGGAGAAAAGTAATCGGGGAAATCTCAAAAGATTATTCAGAAGTTAATGTTAATTATTTATATATAGATAATGCATCAATGCAACTTGTAAAAGATCCAACTCAATTTGATGTAATTGTAACTTCTAATATGTTTGGGGATATTTTATCTGATGAGGCTAGTATGATTACAGGATCTATTGGAATGTTACCATCAGCATCATTAGGTGATGGGACTTTAGGAATGTATGAACCAATTCATGGTAGTGCACCTGATATAGCAGGTAAGGGAATTGCAAATCCATTAGCAACAATATTATCTGCAGCCATGATGCTTAGATATAGTTTTAATTTAGAAAGTGAAGCAAAGCTAATTGAAAGTTCAGTGTTATCAGTTTTAGAAGATGGTTATAGAACTGGAGATATAATGAGTGAAGGAAAAATTAAAGTTGGAACTAATGAAATGGGAGATTTAGTTTGTAAAAAAATAAATAAGGGGGAATAGTGATTTATGAAGAGTGATGTTATAAAAAAAGGTCATGGAAAAGCAGCTCAAAGATCACTTCTTAAGGCTTTAGGATTAACAAATGAAGAAATTTCAAGACCTATTATAGGAATAGTTTCATCACAAAATGAGATTATTCCAGGTCATATGAATCTTGATAAAATAACTGAAGCTGTTAGAAAAGGAATTTTAATGTCTGGTGGTACGCCACTTGTTATACCTACAATTGGGGTGTGTGATGGTATAGCAATGGGACATGAAGGAATGAAATATTCTTTAGTTACAAGAGAACTTATAGCAGATTCTATTGAGTGTATGGCTAAAGCCCATGCTTTTGATGCATTAGTCTTAATTCCAAATTGCGATAAAATTGTGCCGGGTATGGTTATGGGTGCTTTAAGAGTTAATGTTCCATCAGTTGTTATAAGTGGGGGGCCAATGCTTGCAGGAAAACATAAAGGAAAAGATATTTCTTTAACTACAATGTTTGAAGCTGTTGGATCATATGAAAATGGAACAATGGATGAAAAGGAATTATGTGATTTGGAAGAGTGTGCATGTCCAACATGTGGTTCATGTTCAGGAATGTTCACAGCTAATTCTATGAATTGTTTATGTGAAGTATTAGGTATAGCATTGCCTGGAAATGGAACTATTCCAGCAGTTTTTTCCGAAAGAATAAGACTTGCTAAAAAAGCTGGAATGGCTGTTATGAAGATGTTAGAAAATGATATTAAACCAAGAGACATTATAAATGAAAGAAGTATTATGAATGCACTTAAAGCTGATATGGCACTTGGATGTTCAACTAATAGTGTGCTTCATATAACAGCAATAGCAAATGAAGCAAAGGTTGATATGAATTTAGATATAATAAATGATTTATCATCAAAAACACCAGATCTTTGTAAGTTGGCACCAGCTTCAAATATTCATATTGAGAATTTGTATGCAGCAGGTGGAATTACTGCAATCATGAATGAGCTTTCTAAGAAAGATATTTTAGATTTAGATTGTATTACTGTTACAGGAAAAACTCAAGAAGAAAATATTAAAGGGGTAACAGTTAAGAATTATGAAGTCATTAGACCAATAGATAATCCGTATAGCGAAAATGGTGGAATAGCAATACTTAGGGGAAATTTAGCTCCAGATGGTGCAGTTGTAAAAAGAGCAGCAGTTTTACCGAATATGTTAGTTCATGAAGGACCAGCTAGAGTATTTAATTCAGAAGAGGAAGCAAATGCAGCAATTTTTGATAAGAAAATAAATCAAGGTGATGTAATTGTAATAAGGTATGAGGGACCTAAAGGGGGACCTGGAATGAGAGAGATGCTTCAGGCAACAGCAGCAATTGCAGGTATGGGACTTGATGATTCTGTTGCACTTATAACTGATGGAAGATTTAGTGGAGCTACTAGAGGTGCATCTATAGGACATGTTTCTCCAGAAGCAGCATCTGGTGGAATGATTGGATTAATAGAAGATGGGGATATTATTTCAATAGATATAAATAATGCAAAATTAGAAGTTAAATTAAGTGACGAAGAAATTCAAAGAAGAAAACTTAAATTTAAACCACTAGAACCAAAAGTAAAAGATGGGTACTTATCTAGATATGCAAAGCTTGTAAGTTCTGCCAGTGAAGGTGCAATATTAAAGTAATGTTCTATGTTTTAATAAAGCGCTGATACATACATAAGCAAAGTGGCATTGTATGTATCAACGCATATTTTTAAAACATAGTTAAATTAATACGCAAATAGCAATAAGTAAAGCAAAGGGGTGAATAAAATGTTATTAACGGGGGCTGAAATATTGATAAAGTCTCTTGTTGATGAGGGTATAGACACAGTTTTTGGATACCCTGGAGGGGCTGTTTTAAATATATATGATGAATTATATAAATATAAGGAGAAAATTCGTCATGTTTTAACTTGTCATGAACAAGCAGCTGCACATGCTGCAGATGGATATGCAAGGGCAACTGGCAAAGTTGGAGTATGTATAGCAACATCAGGACCAGGAGCTACAAACTTGGTTACAGGAATAGCAACAGCTTATATGGATTCAATTCCTATGGTAGCTATCACAGGAAATGTATCTAAACCACTTCTTGGTAAAGATAGTTTTCAAGAAGTAGATATAGCTGGAATTACAATGCCTATTACAAAGCATAATTATATTGTAAAAAATATAGAAGATCTTCAAGAGGTAATAAGAGAGGCATTTTATATAGCTGAAGAAGGTAGAAAAGGTCCTGTTTTAATAGATATACCAAAAGATATAACATCTAATAAAACAGAATATAAAAAATTGATTCCTAAAAAAATAACTAAGGGAATAGATAAGATAAAAGAAAATTCATTTCATGAGGCTATAAATTATATAAATAATTGTAAAAAACCATTTATATATGCTGGGGGCGGAATTGTTTCTTCTGAGGCAACAGAAGAGCTAATAAAGTTTTCAGAAAAAATAGGAGCACCTGTATCTACTTCTTTAATGTGCACTTCTGAATTCCCATTTGATCATAATTTATATACAGGAATGATTGGAATGCATGGGACAAAAGCATCAAATATAGGTGCGACTCAATGTGATTTATTAATAGTATTAGGAGCAAGATTTAGTGACAGAGTTATAAGTGATCAAAATCATATTAAAAATGCAAAAATAATTCATATAGATATAGATCCAGCAGAAATAAATAAAAATATAAAAGTAGATTCATCAATAATTGGAGATTTGAAATATGTATTAAATAAATTAATACCGTTAGTAGAAAAAAAGGAAAATAAAGAATGGATTAATTTTATAGATTCTCTTAAAGGAGAAAAGCACATAGATGAGAGCAACAATGGGGAGTTAACACCAAAGTTTTTATTTGATAAGCTGAATAAACTAAATGATGGTAGTTTTATAATTACTACTGAAGTTGGACAACATCAAATGTGGGCTTCTCAGTATTTTAATTATACTAATAGAAGAAGTTTCTTAAGTTCTGGTGGACTTGGAACTATGGGGTATGGCTTTGGAGCTGCTATAGGTGCTCAAATAGGTAAGCCTAATAAAAAAGTATTTAATATTGCTGGAGATGGAAGCTTTGGTATGAATTGCAATGAGATGGCTACAGCAGTTAAAAATAAATTACCATTAGTAGTTATAGTTATGAATAATAATGCACTGGGAATGGTAAGGCAATGGCAAACATTATTTTATGAAAAAAGATATTCAGAGACGACTTTAGATAGGCAAACAGATTATGTTAAGCTTGCAGAAGCTTTTGGTGCTAAGGGGTTTAGGGTTGAAAAAAGAGAAGATCTTGAAGAGACTTTAAAGAAAGCAATTGCCTCAGAAGAACCTGTTTTAATAGATTATGTAATAAGCAATGATAAAAAAGTTTTTCCTATGGTTGCACCTGGTGCACCCATTAATCAACTTATGAGTGAAGAAGATATAAATTAAATAATTAGGGGGACGTTAAAATGACAAAAATGTATTATGAAAAAGACACAGATTTAAATTCATTAAAAGGAAAGACTATTGCAGTAATAGGCTATGGTAGTCAAGGGCACGCTCATGCATTAAATGCTAAAGAATCAGGATGTAATGTAATTATAGGTTTATATGAAGGTAGTAAATCATGGGCTAAAGCAGAAGCACAAGGATTTGAAGTGTTTAGCACAGCTGAGGCAGCAAAAAAAGCTGATATAATCATGATTCTTATAAATGATGAATTACAAGCAGCAATGTATAAAAAGGATATTGCACCAAATCTTGAAGCAGGAAATATGTTAATGTTTGCTCATGGTTTTAATATTCATTTTGATCAAATAACAGCACCTAAGGATGTTGATGTAACAATGATTGCCCCAAAAGGACCGGGACATACAGTAAGAAGTGAATATCAATTAGGTAAAGGAGTTCCTTGTCTTGTAGCAGTGCATCAAGATGCAACTGGTAAGGCTTTAGAAACTGCACTTGCATATGCAAATGCAATTGGTGGAGCAAGAGCTGGTGTGCTTGAAACAACATTTAGAACAGAAACAGAAACTGATTTATTTGGGGAACAAGCAGTTCTTTGTGGTGGTGTTTGTGCTCTTATGCAAGCGGGTTTTGAAACATTAGTAGAGGCCGGATATGATGAAAGAAATGCTTACTTTGAATGTATCCATGAAATGAAATTAATAGTAGATCTTATTTATCAATCAGGTTTTGCTGGAATGAGATATTCAGTTTCAAATACAGCTGAATATGGTGATTATATTACAGGATCTAAGATAATCACTGAAGAAACTAAGAAGACTATGAAGAAAGTACTTAAGGATATTCAAGATGGAACTTTTGCAAAAGATTTCTTATTAGATATGTCTGAAGCAGGAGGACAAGCTCACTTTAAAGCAATGAGAAAATTGGCAGCAGAACACCAATCAGAAGAAGTTGGTAGTGAAATACGTAAACTTTATTGTTGGAACAATGAAGACAAACTAATAAATAACTAATAAATTATATTAAGATGCAATATGGTTAGAAGAAGAACATAAATTTTTATCACAATTTTATGCACAGTTTTTGTAGATAACAATTTCATTTATTAAAAAAGTGTGGATAACTTTAAAAAATGTGGATTCATTAAATTTGAATCCACATTTTTATTTTACCCCTGGGGTGTAAAATTTTCCAAAAGTTAGATTCATAAATATATATTTATACGAAACTTATTTTATGCAAGCGCTTTTATTTATCATATAAAAATATTGACTACTTTATGTTATAATAGTTACTAATAACATATAAGAAAATTTTGGGGAATTTATATATGAATTATGTTTATATTTTAGAATGTTCAGATAATACTTTATATACTGGATGGACAAATGATTTAGAGAAGAGAATAAAAATGCATTCTTCAGGAAAAGGGGCAAAATATACAAGGGGGAGAACTCCAGTTAAACTTTTGTATTATGAAATCTTTGAAGATAAAAAAGAGGCTATGAGAAGAGAATATAAAATAAAAAGGTTAACGAGATTACAAAAGCAAGAATTAATAAAAACAAAATAACATATTTTAAGAATAGAGAATTTGGAGGATGTTATGAAGGTTACTATAAAAGATGTGGCTAAAGAAGCAAATGTTTCAACTTCAACTGTATCTAGAGTATTATCAGATAGCAGTCAGATTAGTGAAGAAACTAAAAGTAAAGTAAGAGAAGCTGTTAAAAAGTTAAAATATAAACCTAATGCAATAGCTAGAAGCTTAGCAAATAATAAAACAAGAATAATAGGTGTAATACTTCCAAATGAAGCACAAGATTTATTAACAAATCCATTTTTCATTCAAGCAATGAAGGGTATGAGTGTATATGCTCAAAGTAAGAATTATTATATTACTTATGCATTTAGTAAAGATGAAGCACACGAAGCACACCATGTAAAGGATTTTATAAGTAGTAATTTGGTAGATGGAATTTGTTTATTAAGAGCTAAATCTGATGATAGCAATATAAAATATTTAAAAGAAACAGGTTTTCCATTTGTTGTTATTGGTAGACCAGAAGAAACTGATGGAATTTTATGGGTAGATAATGATAACTTTAAAGCGACATATGATTTGGTTAATAATTTAGCTAAGCGAGGAAAGAAAAAAATAGCTTTTTTAGGGGCTAGAAAAGAGTGGAATTTAACTAAAGATAGAGTAAACGGATTTAAAGTATCATGCCAAATGAATGGAATTAATATAAAAGAACAATATATAATAATTAAAGAAGAATTTACTGAGCAAGAGGGAATTGAGGCTACAAAAGAACTATTGAAATATGGAATTCCTGATGCTATTGTAGCAGAAGATGATATGATGGCTTTTGGTGCATTAAAGGTCTTTAAAGAAAAAAATTTAAAAGATATTTCTATCATAGGATTTAATAACACACAATTAGCTGAATTTCAAAATCCACCGTTAGCATCTGTTGATATAAATGCATATGAACTAGGATATTATGCGTCTAAAATACTAATAGATTCTTTAGAAAGTAATAATAAAGAGGTAGATCATTATATAATTGATACTAACTTAGTGATTAGAGATTCAATAAAATAATAAATTTTATTGAATCATATATAACAATTTGCAACCGATTGCGAAGAAATCCTTTGTAATTATGAGAAAAAATATGAAAACTAAAGAATTATATATAATTTTTATCTTAAAAAGAAAAAAATTCTTTTGTAATCGGTTATAAAAATTGATATAATCAAAATACAAAAGTGAAGAAAATACCTAGATTTAAATACAAATGATAAATTTAAGTTACTAAGAATGTAATTAAACAGTGGCTTTGTTAGTATATAAAATGAGTCATTTAATTTTTATATTTTATGCAACCGATTGCGAAAGGAATGTATTTATTAATGAAAAAAAATTGGTGGAAAGAAGCAATAGGTTATCAAATTTATCCTAGAAGCTTTAAAGATTCTAATGGGGATGGAATTGGTGATTTAAGAGGAATAATATCTAAGTTAGATTATTTAAAAGACTTAGGAATAGATGTAATCTGGATATGTCCAATGTACAAGTCTCCTAATGATGATAATGGATATGATATAAGTGATTATCAAGATATAATGGAAGATTTTGGAACAATGAGTGATTTCGATGAATTATTAACAGAAGTTCATAAAAAAGGTATGAAATTAATTATTGATTTAGTTATCAATCATACTAGTGATGAACATAAGTGGTTTATAGAATCTAAGTCATCTAAAGATAGTCCTAAAAGAGATTGGTATGTTTGGAAAGAAGGCAAAGATGGTGCTGAACCTAACAATTGGGAAAGTATATTTAAAGGTTCTGCATGGGAATATGATGAAAATACAGAAGAATATTTCTTACATCTATTTTCAAAAAGACAACCTGATTTAAATTGGGAAAATCCTGATGTTAGAAACGAACTATATAAAATGGTAAATTGGTGGTTAGACAAAGGAATTGATGGATTTAGAGTTGATGCTATAAGTCATATTAAAAAAGATCAAACTTTCGAAGACATTAAAAGTCAAGGAAATGAAAGATATGTATCTTCATTTGAAAAGCACATGAATTTTCCAGGTATACATAGATTTTTAGCTGAACTTGCAGATAAGACTTTTGAAAATTACGATATTATGACTGTTGGTGAAGCTAATGGAGTTGATTCTGAAGAAGCAGAACTTTGGGTTGGCGAAGAAGATGGAAAATTTAATATGGTATTTCAATTTGAACATCTTGATTTATGGGATTATGATTCAGATTCTAAATTATCAGTTGTAGGTTTAAAGAAAGCTTTAACAAAATGGCAAAATAATCTAAATGGTGTTGGCTGGAATGCATTATTTATAGAAAATCATGATATTCCAAGGGTTGTTTCAACTTGGGGAAACGATAAAAATTATAGAAGAGAATGTGCTAAAGCATTAGGTTTAATGTATTTTATGCAGCAAGGAACTCCTTTTATTTATCAAGGACAAGAACTTGGTATGACCAATGTTAAATTTGAAAACATAAATAAATATAATGATATTAAATCGGTAAATATATTTAATGAGAGAGTGGAATCAGGGATTTCAGAAGAAGAAGCACTTAAAGAAATATGGGCAATATCAAGAGATAATTCACGTACTCCAATGCAATGGGATAATAGTGAAAATGCTGGATTTTCAAATAATAAACCTTGGATAGATATTAACTCAAATTACAAAGAAATTAATGTTGAAGCACAGTTAAGCGATTCTAATTCAGTGTTAAATTTCTATAAAAAAATGATACATACTAAAAAGAATAGCGAAACTTTAAGCTATGGTGAATATAAACTTATCTTAGATGAAGATGAAAATATATATTCATATATTAGAATTTTGGGTGATAAGAAATATATGATAATATGCAATTTATCAGATAATGAAAATTTATATAAATATGAAAAAGAAACATTAAAATTTGAAAACTTAATTTTATCAAATTACGAAGTAGATAAACATGATGAAATTAGTAGTATAAATTTAAAACCATGGGAATGTAGATTATATAGATTAATGTAGTAATGAATCTATTATGGGATAAGGGTATTGAGAAAAAATAATTATAATAAGGATAGGTGAAGAGTAATGGAAGGAAAGAGAGAAAAACTATTTTCATTTGAATTTTGGCAAAAGTTCGGTAAAGCGCTTATGGTAGTTGTTGCTGTAATGCCAGCAGCAGGATTGATGATTTGTCTTGGAAAATTAATAGGAATGTCTGGAGATTTAGCTTTAATGCAAACCATTGCAAGAGTTGTTGAAGACTTAGGTTGGGGTATTATTGGTAATTTACATATTCTATTTGCAGTTGCAATTGGTGGATCTTGGGCAAAAGAACGTGCAGGTGGAGCATTTGCAGCATTAATAGCATTTATACTTACTAACCGTATTACAGGAGCTATTTTTGGAGTTAGTTCAGCAATGTTAGCGGATAAAACTGCAACAGTAACATCACTTTTTGGAAAACAATTAATAGTTGGAGATTATTTTACATCTATACTTGGAGCACCAGCTCTAAATATGGGAGTTTTCATTGGAATTATTTCAGGGTTTTTAGGAGCCACATTATATAACAAGTATTATAACTTTAATAAATTACCTAATGCATTATCATTCTTCAATGGTAAACGTTTTGTTCCTTTTGTAGTAATTGTAGGATCAGTAGTTATGGCAATAGCACTTTCAATTATATGGCCATTTGCTCAATCAGGATTGAATGCCTTTGGTGTATGGCTTGCAGCATCTAAAGACACAGCCCCAATATTATCACCATTTGTATATGGATGTTTAGAACGTTTACTATTACCATTTGGATTACATCATATGCTTACAATACCAGTAAACTATACTGAATTAGGTGGGGTTTATACTATTTTTACTGGAGCTAATGCTGGACATGTTATAGCTGGTCAAGATCCATTATGGTTTGCATGGATATCAGATTTAATAAATTTAAAAGGTGCAGGAGATATGTCTTCATATAATAATTTATTAACAACAGTTACACCAGCAAGATTTAAGTATGGTCAAGTAGTTCTTTCAAGTGCTTCATTAATAGGGGTTGCACTTGCAATGTATAAGAATGTTGATGAAGATAAGAAGCATAAATATAAATCAATGTTTTTATCAGCAGGACTTGCAGTATTTTTAACAGGGGTTACAGAACCAATAGAATTTATGTTTATGTTTGTATCACCAATTCTTTATGGAGTATATGCAGTTATAACAGGTATAGGATTTGCTTTAGCAGATATTATTAGCGTAAGAATACAAGCTTTCGGATTTGTTGAATTTTTAACTCGTGTACCTATGTTCGTAAGAGCAGGTTTATCAATGGATTTAGTTAACTTTGTAATTAGTGGGATTGCATTCTTCTTCTTAAATTACTTTACATTTAATTTCTTAATAAAGAAATTTAAGATTGCTACTCCAGGAAGAAGAGGAAATTATATAGATTCAGAAGAAGATGAATCTTCAAAAAACTCATCAAATTCAAATACATCAGGTGATGAATTAGCAGTAAAAATAATTTCATTATTAGGTGAAAGAGAAAATATTGTAGATGTTGATGCTTGTATGACTCGTTTAAGGGTAACAGTAAAAGACAAAGCTTTAGTTTCTGATGAAAAAGATTGGAAGAAAAATGGAGCTCTTGGTTTAGTAATAAAAGATAAAGGGATACAAGCAATATATGGACCAAAAGCTGATGTTTTAAAGTCAAATATTCAAGATATATTAGGAGTGTAGTAAAGTGAAGTTATTAACTTTAAATTGTCATTCTTGGCAAGAAGAGAATCAAATAGATAAAATAAAGTATTTAGCTAAAATAATAAGGGAAAAAGATTATGATGCAATGGCATTTCAAGAAGTAAGTCAATCTATTGATGCAAAAAGTATTGATGGTAATCTAAAAGTGGATAACTTTGCAGTATTATTACAAAAAGAATTAGCTAAAAATAATGCTAATTATAATTTTTTTTGGGATTTTTCCCATATAGGTTATGAAAAATATGAAGAAGGTTTAGCTATATTTACTAAACATAATATAATTAATGAAAAATCATTTTTTATAAGTAAAGGAACAGATAGAGAGTATTGGAATACTAGAAAAATTGTAAAAGTCACATTTAAGTATAATAATGAAAATATAGATCTTTATTCTTGTCATCTAGGATGGTGGGAAGATGAAGAAGAGCCATTTAAACATCAAGTGAAAAAATTATTAGAAGAAAATGTTTCTAATAATATAACATTCTTTATGGGTGATTTTAATAATAATGCGTTTATAAGAAATGAAGGATATGATTATTTACTTAATAAAGGTCTAATTGATACATTTAATATATCAAAAGAAGCTGATAGTGGAATTACAGTCAAAGGGAAAATAGATGGTTGGGATGAAAATAAAGATAAATTAAGATTAGATCTGATTTTAAGTAATAAAAAGTTAGATGTTATAACATCTAAAGTAATATTTAATGGAATAAACAAAGATGTAATATCTGATCATTACGGTGTTGAAATTAGCCTAAACTTATAAATTAAAATAAATGAAAAATAAGACGAATGATTTCATCCGTCTTATTTTTTTTCTATTTTTTGCATTATATCGTATAGCTTTGATACACAATCACTTAATGCGTATAAATCATCATCATCTAAAATTTCAATTTTACTTGCCAATTTAGCTTTTGCAGCATTTCTGAATTTTTCAAATATATCTAATGCCTTTGCAGTTAATTCAACTCTAAGTATTCTTCTATCTTTAGAATCTGGATATCTATTAACTAGACCGTATTCTATAAGCTTATCTATTATGGGCGTCATATTAGATTTAGATATACCTAAATTACTAGCTATTTGAGATATTGGTGAAGAATTTGATTTATGAAGATATAGAATTACTTTTGTATGAGATGGTGGCATAGGAAATTCATTCATATAATCTTCAACTTCTTTTGGTGGTTTAGGAAAATTTTTTATAAACTCATTTTCACTAAATATATTATTTTTAACTAAAAATAAAAAAGTTAATAAAGAATCGGAAATTTTATCTAAATCTTGTTTATGCATTAATTTAACTCCTTAATATGCGTTCATACGTTATAGTATAAAATAAATTATAAACTAATAACTATTTATATACAAGATAGAAAAGTTATTGACTTAGAATAATTATAAATTTATAATTAATTATATTTTATCAATTAATACTAATATTAATAAAACTTGACTATTAATGGTGTTTTTTACAACTGAATGATATTTTAAGTATGACAGATAGTTAAAACAATGTTGATATTTTAGTACAAAGTTTATGGACAGAATGCCATTTTTCTTTTGGACTATAATATCAACATTAATTTAAAATATAGATTAATTTTAATATTACATTAGAAGGGTTGGAGGCAATAAGTATGAAAAAATATTTAGCATTATTATTAATATTTAATATGATGTGGCTAGTTGGATGTGGAAACAAAGATGTACCAAAAGAACAAGAAAAATCCATAGCGGTATCGGTTAAAAAATCAAAAAATAGCGAGATAGAAAATAAAAATGTATTTACAGGTACTACTAAAGTAGCAACTGAAACCTCTATTACAACAGAAATGGCTGGAACAATAGAAAAAACATATGTGTCACTTGGACAAGAAGTTAAAAAGGGGGATATACTTTTGACTTTAAAAGGTGATGATGTTAATAATAGTGTTAGTCAAGCAAAAGCAGCATTGGATTTAGCACAAGCAAATTATAATAATACTACAAGTGGAAGTATAGAAAGCCAAACAAATCAATTAGAAAATTCGGTGAAACTTGCTCAATTACAATATGATGAAGCAAAAAGAAATTATGATATGTATACTGCATTGTATCAAGGAGATGCAATAAGTGAAGATCAATATAAAAAAATAGAGCTTAGCTTAAATCAAGCTAAACAACAATTAGATATAGCTGAAAAATCATATACAACAACAACTGAAAAAAATATTCCTGAGTTACAAGAATTAGCAGAGAAGCAATTAGAACAAGCTAAAGTATCATATGATGTAGCAGCAAGTAATTTAAATAAACTTACATTAGTATCACCAGTTGATGGTGTAATTACAGCTAAAAATTGTGATTCAAATGAAATGATTAGTCAACAACAACCAGCATTTATTGTTTCTAGTCCAAATACCTTAGAAGTGAATATAAATGTAGCTCAAGCTGATATAAATAAATTTTCAGCAGGGCAAGATGTAGAAGTTATAATAGATGGACAAACTATTAATGGTAAAGTTGAATATGTGCCTTTAGTTGTGGATTCACAGACTTCTTTATACCAAATAAAAATATTAATAGATAATTCATCAAATGCTTTAAAAGCAGGAATGTCAGCAGAAGTTAATTTGAGTCTAGAAAAGAATGAAAACATAATAACTATTCCTAAAAAAGCTTTATTTGAAGAGGATGGTAAGAAATATTTATACATAGTAAATGATGAAACTAGAGCTATAAAAACAGCAGTAGAAACAGGGATAGAGACATCAATAGATGTTGAAATTAAATCTGGAATTAATTCTGATGATACAGTAGTTGTTGGAGGAATAACACTTATAACTGATGGAAGTAAAGTATTTCCTGTAGAAAAGGAGGACTAAGATTATGAATTTAACTAAAACTTCAGTTAAACGTCCTCTTACAATAATAATGGTATTTTTGGTTGTTATTATGTTTGGTTATATAGGCTATTTGAAGATGCCAGCTAACTTAATGCCGGATATAGAAATACCAGTAGTAATGGTAACAACGCAATGGGCAGGAGCGGGTCCTGAAGATATAGATGAACAAATAAGTGAAAAAATTGAAGAAAAATTATCGGCAATATCTAATGTTAAAAAGACTGTTTCTATGTCTCAAGAAAGTGTTTCAATGGTTGTGGCACAATTTGAATATGGAACAGATTTAAATGAAATATTGAATGATGTAAGATCAAAGGTAGATTCTGTGCAATCAACTTTACCTGATGATGTTACAAAGTCTACTGTTCTTAAAATGGATATGAATGCGCAAGCAATATCTCAATTAGTTATCTCTGGTGGACACAGCTCGGAAGCATTAATGAAATATGCAGAAGATACTATTCAATCTAAAATTGAATCAGTAGCTGGAGTTACTGAAGCAGGAATTAATGGTGGAGATAAATCACAAGTAAATATAACTGCTGATCCTGCTATTTTATCAAATTATGGAGTTAGTTTGCAGACTATAAAAAATACTTTATCAGCTACTAATAAAACTTTTCCATATGGTTCAATAATTCAAGGTGAAGATAAAATAGTCTTAAGAGGTATTGATGAATTAAATTCGTTAGAAGATGTAAAACAAGTTCAAATACCAGTAAGTGGTGGAAAAACTGTTAGGTTAGATAAGATCTGTGATGTTGATTATGGATTTGCTGAGAAACAAGCTATATATAGGTATAATGGTCAAAATAGTTTAGTAATAGATATACAGAAACAGCAAGATGCAAATACTGTACAAGTTATGAAGGATGTTCATAAAACAGTAGAAAAACTTAATTCAGAAAATCCTGAATATAAAATTGAAGTAGTTAATGACTCTAGTGAATATATAAATGATTCAATTAAAAGTGTAATGCAAAATCTTGCTATAAGTGCTGTTATTGCGTTTTTAGTAATTTTTCTTTTCTTAAAAAATATGAGGGCATCATTAGTTGTTGCTATTGCAATTCCTACATCAATAATAGGTGCTATTGCATTACTTTATTTTACAGGTGAAACTCTTAATATGGTAACACTAGGTTCACTTGTAATAGCCGTAGGTATGGTTGTTGATAATGCAACGGTTATTATAGAAAATATATTTCAATATAGGAGAGACACTGTATTGGATATTGATGATTGTTCTATAAAAGGTGCTCAAACTGTAACAAATGCAATTGTAGCATCAACATTAACAACAGTAGCTATATTTTTACCAATTTTATTTACTGAAGGATTTACTAAGATAATGTTTGGTGCTTTAGCGAAGACACTTATATATGCATTGTCATTATCTTTAATAGTAGCAATAACATTGGTTCCTAGTATTTTTGCCAAATTAAGTAAAGGTGAAAATGCTAAAAAACTTGTTGAAAAACAATCACCTATTTTTGATAAAATTAGTAAAAGATATAGAAGTATATTGAAAATCTCTTTAAATCATAAAAAGATAGTTGTATTTATAAGTATTTTATTATTTATTGGGTCTATATTTGGAGCAGCATTTATAGGTGTTGATTTTATGGCATCAACAGATGAAGGAAAATTAAGTATATCTATAAGTTTGCCAGAAGGTCTTGAATTAAATGCTAGTGACTATTATGTATCTATGGCAGAAAATAAAATTGCAGATATTCAGGAAATAAAAACTACTATGACAACTTTGTCTTCAGGATCAAAATCTAGTAGTGGTACAAGTGCTAATATAGCTGTAGAGTTAGTTCCTGAAAAGGAAAGAAAGAAATCTACAGAGGATATAGAAAAAGAAATTGTTGAAAGAATGGCCACTGTGCCTGATTGCGAAGTAAAAGTTAATATGAGTAGTAGTATGGTTGGTGGTTCAGATGGAGTTTCACTTGAACTAAAAGGACCAGATATAGATGTTTTAGAAGAAATAGCAAAACAAGCAGAAGTAAAATTAAATTCATTAAATGGATTTAGAAATGTAACAACGTCTTTAGCTGATACAACAAAAGAAGCACAATTTAAAATAGATAAGGATAAAGCTCAACAATACGGTATAAATACATCAGGAATAGCTGGTTTGTTACGTACAGCAATAAATGGGGATTCTGTGACAACAGCTACAATAGATGATTATAAAGTTGATGTTAATTTAAAATTTCAAGAATCAAGTATTGATAGTTTAGATGATATAAAACAAATTAAAATTTTATCTCAAAGTGGTCAAGAAGTTCCAATTGGAGTATTTGCAGAGATAACTATGGAAGATAGTTTGAAATCTATTTCTAAAAGTGATGGAGATTATACTATAA
This sequence comes from Clostridium sp. ZBS2, assembly GCF_023845855.1. Lineage (NCBI taxonomy): Bacteria > Bacillati > Bacillota > Clostridia > Eubacteriales > Clostridiaceae > Clostridium > Clostridium sp. ZBS2. The sequence continues at coordinate 102,207 of NZ_JAMQIF010000007.1, read as the reverse complement.
CTATTTCAGCAACAGTAGATGATTTAGATATAGGTACTGCATCAAAACAAGCTATGAATGCTATAAACGAATTAGATTTACCAAGAGATTATAGTATTTCTTTTGGTGGAGCAACAGAAATGATGAATGAATCAATGAGTGGATTGATATTTGCTATGGTTATAGCAATAATACTTGTTTATATGGTAATGGTTGCTCAATTTGAGTCATTTAGCAAACCATTTATTATAATGTTTTGTATACCATTTGCATTTGTTGGAGTTGTTTTTGCATTAGTAATAACAAGGGCAAATCTTAATGTTGTAGGAATGCTCGGTTCTATATTATTAGTCGGTATAGTTGTTAATAATGGTATAATTTTAATAGATTATATTGAACAACTTAGAAAGGCTAAACCAAATGATAATTTAACAGATGTAGTTGCTATTGGATCGGCAACTAGACTTAGACCAGTTCTTATGACTACAATGACAACTGTTGTAGGAATGATACCAACTGCATTATCTTTTGGTAGTGGTGGAGAAACAATGCAACCTCTTGCAGTAGTAATAATAGGAGGACTTTCAGTATCTACATTAGTAACACTTATATTAATACCTACTATTTATATGATATTTGATAAATTAGAAAAGAAATTCTTTAATAAATTTAATAAATTAAAAGATAAAATAACTAAAAAAGTAAATAATTTATCTTTTAGAAATAAAGAAAAAATAGATACTAATAATGAAGAGGCAAACTATGATATAAATTTAAAACAAATAGAAGAAAAAACTGAAGAAATACTAAATAATAACGATGAAAATAAATAATAAGCTTTTAGAGAGGAGATTATATAATGAATAATAGTTTAAAAAGATTAGTTGCATTAACTATTGCTGGTTTAATAACTTCAGCCTCGCTAATTCAAATGCCAGTAAATGCAAATACCTCTAAGCCAATATTAAGTTTAGAGAAGGCTATAGATTCGGCAATAGATAATAGCTATCAGATAGTATTGAATGAAGAAAAACAGGATATGCTTGAGGAAAAAGATGATTTTTATGAAGATGTTGATATGGATGATAATGGATATAATGATATACAAATGAGTCAAAATGAACAAAAAAGAAAATTTTTAGAAGATCAGATATCTGTAGATGTAACTAGTAAATATAATTCAATAGTAATACTTGAAAAAGAATTAGAAAACATAGGGATAGATATAGACATTAAAACTAAAGAATATGAAAACATGGAGCTAAAGAAAAAAATAGGATTAGTTAGTACAATTGAAATGCAAAATGCTAAAGCTGAATTAGAAAAACTTAAAGCTGATAGAAAATCAAAAAAACAGGAACTAAAGAATAGTAAAAAAGTTTTTGAAATAATAACAGATATAGATGTTGAAGATTATGATTTAGAGGACGATGTTAAATTCAAACAATTAAAATTAGATGAATCTTTAGATTCTTACCTTGATGAGAGAATCGATACTTATTTTAGATATAATAAAAAATTAGCTGATTGGGTTGAAGATAACTATTCAAGTACAGCAGGCTCTAAACCAGTACCTCCAAATGAAAATGATTATAAGGATGAAGAGGGAAATACTAAACCTGAATATAAAGATGCGTTAAAGAATTGGTCAACTAATTATTATAATTGGATATCGGCTTCTTTAAAAGATATAGAAAGTGAATATAATGCAAATACAGCAATGAATTCGGTAAGTGATGCAAAGAGAACAATGAAACAAACATTGCTTACTACTTATACAAAACTTGTGACATTAGAAGGTAATATAGTTTCAATGAAATCACAGCTTGATGTATTGTATAACAAAACTAAGATAACTAAGCTTCAATATGATCTTGGACTAGCTACAAAGCAAGATTATTATAAGCAACTTTTGACTACTGAACAATTAGAAGTTAGTTATAATTCTTTAATTAACAGTTACAATGATTTAAAAGAAAAAATAGATAAGCCTTGGACACTTTCTTCAGGAATGTAACATAAATTTAGCTATGTTTTAGCTTTGTATTTATATATGCATAAGTAAAGTGGACAGAGTAATTGAACTTATAAATACTATACTCTTTTAGTGTTTATAAGTTCAATTTCATATTACCTCCTGTATTGATAAATAGATATGTATAATTTGGAATTTTCATTAAGTTGAAATATATAGTATAATTACTAATAAATTATGAATACATCTTAGTAATACACTCTATTTTAATAATGTTTTGATATTATAGTAAAAATTCGTGGATATAGGAGTGTATTTTAAGAATTTAAAAATACAATATAACAATTAATTAATTTATATTAATTAAGTAAAATATTTAGGGGGAGTAGAATGAACCGATTAAAAAACACATTAAAAGTAATATTAATAGGAATAATTATAATAGCTTCTACAAACATAAATGTTTATGCATCAGAAACGTTTTATGATTCTAATAAATTAAAAAATGAAATTTATGATAATTTAAAAGATTGGGAAACAGAATTTACTCTTAATTATTTTGGTGATAATATTCAATCTGTATTAGATAGTGCAATAGATAGTGAGGATTACTTAGAAAGATCAGTGTCTTCATATAATATTAAAATTAATGGAGCAAAAAATAAATTTACAATACAATATAGAACAACTAAATCTCAAGAAGATTTTATAGATAGCGAATTAAAAAGAATAGTAAATAATTTAATAGATCCTAATATGAGCACAATAGATAAAGTTATAGCTATAAATAATTATTTGGTTAAGATATACAAATATGATTATAGTATAAAGTCTGATAATGTATATTCTGCATTAACAACAAAAGAAACTATTTGCCAAGGTTATGCTATGACAGCATATAAAATGTTTAAGATATTAGGAATAGAATCTAGAATAGTTAGTGGTACTATGAATGGGACAGGACATGCTTGGAATTTAGTTAATATCAATGGAAATTGGTACAATTTAGATATAACTAATAATGATAATATAATTAGAGATAAATATTTACTTGTCAGTGATGATTTTTTGATAAACAATGGATTTTATTGGAATAAGTCTAAGTATCCAACTGCATATTATAACTATTATAATATTCCAAAGACTTTTACAGATTACAATAATGATAATGAGAAGGATGTATCGAGTTATTATAATGGTGGATATTGGTACAGTGAAAAAGGCTATTGGCACTATTTTAGATTTAGTGGAAGAGATGCAAGAGGATGGCTTAAAAACGATGGAAATTGGTATTACTTTGATAATGATGGAAAAATGAAAGTTGGTTGGATATTAGATAATGGAACATGGTATTATTGTTATTCAAATGGACAAATGGCTTATAATACAATGATAGGAAAATATAAATTAGATGGTAGTGGAGCTTTAGTAAATTGATATTTCAGAAAATGAGTCTAATTTGGTGTAATTTGTATTAAATTATCAATAAAAAAATTAAATATATAGTAAAAACTTAATATACATTTAAAAAACACTTATATTTTTATGCAAGAAAAAAATATAAGTGTTTTTTTTGAATAAAAGTATTAAATTTTGTAGAATTTTATGCCAAAAGATATATATTATATTGTAGACAAACTCAAATTATATGATAAAATAAATCCATAGGCATGAAATCAGTTGATTGGAGGGATAATTTAGTTAGTAATATAGATTAAAGCGCCAGGACTTAAAATAATTTTTTGTTATTGTTTATTATTAAGAATAATTAATAGTAAATATCAAATAACTAAAATGAAATTAATTTTAAGTTGACGAGGTTGGGGAGTATCGAAACTTCGGCGGGTGCCCCACGGTATTTGCACTACCGTTAACAACTGGCAAAGCTATAAAGCAATTTATAGTACAAATCCAGTTAGGTGTTAAAACCTTCTTAATTTAGATTTTGTATTTATGAGTATTATTATGCCTATTTTTAAATTTATAATTAGAGGAATCTAAAAGAGGTTGTAATTTTAATATTATGAATTAAGAAAGGAAGATTAATATGTGCGGAATAGTTGGATATTTAGGAAGTGGGAAAGCTACTTCATTTTTAATTAATGGATTATCAAAGTTAGAATACAGAGGTTACGACTCAGCAGGAGTAGCTGTTGTTAATAATGGAGAAATTGAAGTAAGAAAATTCAAAGGAAGATTAGCTAATTTAGCAGATAATATAAAGGAAAATCCTGTTGAAGGAAACATGGGAATAGGACATACAAGATGGGCAACACATGGAGCTCCATCAGATGTTAATTCACATCCACATTTAAATAGTAAAGAAACAATTGCTGTAGTTCAAAATGGAATAATTGAAAATTACTTAACATTAAGAACATGGCTTAAAGGAGAAGGATATACTTTTAAATCAGAAACAGATACAGAAGTAATTCCTAATTTAATTGATTATTATTATGAAGGAAATTTATTTGAAGCTATAATTAAAACACTTAAGAGACTTGAAGGAAGTTATGCTTTAGGTGTTGTTTGTAAAGACGAGCCAGATAAATTAATAGCAGTAAGAAAAGAATGTCCTTTAATTGTAGGATTAGGAAAAGATGAATCATTCATCGCATCAGATATTCCAGCTGTATTAAGCTATACAAGAGATGTATATCTTTTAGAAGATCATGAAATAGCTGTTCTTTCAAATGATGGAGTTAAGCTTTATTCAACAGATGGAAAAGAAATACAAAAGGATATCTACCATGTTACATGGAGTGAAGATGCTGCTGAAAAAGGTGGATTTGAAGATTTCATGTTAAAAGAAATTCATGAACAACCAAGAGCTATAAGAGATACTATGGCTGGAAGAATTTCAATGGAAAAGAGTATGCTTTTAGATGATTTAAAAATAACTAAAGAAGATTTAGAAAATACAGATAGAGTATTTATAGTAGCTTGTGGTACTGCATATCATGCTGGACTTGTAGGTAAAAACTTAATTGAATCATTTGCAAAAATCCCAGTAGAAGTTGATATAGCATCTGAATTCAGATATAGAAATCCATTAGTAACTGATAAATCTTTAGTTATTGTTATAAGTCAATCTGGAGAAACAGCAGATACATTAGCAGCTTTAAGAAATAGTAAAAATATTGGAGCTACTATAATAGCATTAACTAATGTAGTTGGAAGTTCAGTATCAAGAGAAGCTGATCATGTATTATATACATTAGCAGGACCTGAAATTTCAGTTGCATCTACTAAGGCTTATACAACTCAAATAATCGGAATGTATATGATGGCTATGACATTTGCCAAAATATTAGGAAGATTAAAGAGTGATAGATTAGAAAAATTAAAAGAAGAGTTATTAGATTTACCAGAAAAGGTAGAACTAGTTTTAGAAGATAGAGAAAAAATAAAAGCAATAGCTGAAAAAATGTATGAAGAAAAAGATGTATTTTATTTAGGTAGAGGTCTTGATTATGCAGTTGCATTAGAAGGATCACTTAAACTTAAAGAAATATCATATATTCATGCTGAAGCATATGCTGGTGGAGAATTAAAACATGGTCCTATAGCTTTAATTGAAGAGGGAACAAATGTAATTGCTTTATTAACTCAAGAAGCTTTAAAAGAAAAAATGGTAAGTAATATTGTAGAAATTAAAGCAAGAGGAGCAAAAGTCATTGGAGTTTGTTATCAAGGAACTAAAGGATTAGAAGAAGTTCTAGATGAAGTAATTTACATTCCAAGAACTATGGATATGTTTGCACCGGTATTGAGTGTTGCTGCACTTCAATTATTATCATATTATGTAGCTAAAGCTAAAGGTTGCGATATAGATAAACCAAGAAATTTAGCTAAATCTGTTACTGTAGAATAATAATTAAAATTTATAAAAGTTATATAAGGCTAGTCATTTTAATAGAATTAAAATGACTAGTCTTATATTTATGTAAAGGGGGATGAGTTTATGTATACTCCACGATATTATTTCAGTAATAATTTTAAAAAATATGAAGAATTATTTCGTACCAAGGAACATGAAGTAAAATATTACAAAAAGGGAGAATATCTATGTGATATAGATGATAGTATGAATACAATATTTTATATTGTATCTGGCACAGTGAAATTATCTATGTTACATCCAAGTGGTAATGAAAAGAATTTTTCTTTTCATGGTAAGGGAACCATACAACCTTTTTATTATCCATCTGATTGTAGCCTTGAGCATTCAGTATTACTTTTAGCAATATGTGATGTAGAGGTTTTAGCTTTCAAGAAAGATAACTTTGCAAATATTATTAAAGACAATCCTGAGCTATATGAAACTATGTTAGAAGGCTTTGTAAAAATGGTTAATTTATTAATGTATGATACTACAAATATTCTTTTTAATGATGGACTAGTTAAGATATGTAATTTTTTATATTCGTGTTTAATGTCATCAGAATTTAAAGATGGTGTAATTAGAATATCTCAAAAGGATTTATCTGCAATTATTGGTATGAATAGAACTAACACAGCTAAATATTTAAAACTTCTTCGTGAAAAAAATATTATTAAAACATCTAGAAATAATATAACTATATTAGATGAAAAAAATCTTTTGAAGCAATGCTCCAATGAATTATATAAAATATAATTCTTGTGTATTTAAAAGTACATAACTTTTATATTAAATGTGTTATCATCAACAGGACGTAAAGTTAAGTATCCTGTATAAATTAAATGATGTTAAAAAATAGTATGTTGGATACATTAGTTTGTACCAAGGTACTTTTTTTATAAAGAAAATTATCTAAGAGGGTGTTTTATGGTTAGTTAGCTAAAGGATAAAACTCAAAAAGATATTTGAGGTCTTAAGTAATATTATTAAAAAGTTAGGATGGTAAAAATGGCAAGAAGTTTTAATTTAGTAAAGGATAGCGAAAGTAAATTATACTTAAAGTACTTAGCACCAAGTATATTTGGTATGATTATGCTATCAGGATATGTATTTGTAGATGCATTGTGTGTTGGTAGAGCATTAGGTGGCATTGGACTAGCTGCTTTGAATGTAAGTACTCCAACGATATCATTGATGTATGCAACAGGATTTCTTTTTGCAACAGGTTCTGCAACTATATATTCTATTTTTAAGGGTAAAAACGAAGATGAAAATGCTAGGAAGATGTATACTTTTGGATTTATCAGTGCATTAATTATGGGAATTATTTATTGTATTTTAGGTATTGTATTTATTGATAAAATAGCATATTTCCTTGGTGCAACTGACAATACAATTAAAATGACTAAACAGTATATGTTAACAATTTTGAGTTTTGCTCCATTTTTTGTTTTAGATATTTTTATGAATGTTTTTGCAAGAAATGATAAAGCACCTCATATATCAATGTTAGCAACTATTGCTTGTTGTTCACTTAATATTGTATTAGATGTATTATTTGTTTTTGGATTCCACTTAGGTATGTTTGGAGCAGCAATAGCTACAGCTATTTCAACAGTAGTGAGTTTTACAATAACATTTTCTTATTCATTAAGTAAAAAATCAGGACTTAAGTTAAAAAGATTTATACCAAGATTAAATGATTTTTTAAGAATAGTAACCAATGGAGTAAGCAGTTTTATTAGCGAAATGTCAGTAGGGGTAGTTACTATTGCTTTTAACAGAGTAATTTTAAGCCAGATAGGTGAAATTGGAGTATCAGCTTATGGAATTATAGCTAATATAAATCTAATATTTTTCTCAATTTTTATGGGAAATGCTCAAGCAATGCAACCTTTAGTTAGTATTAACTATGGAGCTAATGAATATAAAAGAACTTTTAACTTTTTCAAACTAGGAGTTACGTTTGCTATGGGAGTTGGAGTAATATTTACTTTTGCATCGATATTTTTCTCTTATCAATTAAGCTCTTTATTTGTAACTGATCCAAAAATTATAAAAGTGACTGCATCAGCAATTAAAATATATGGACTAGCATATCTTATAATGGGAATAAATTTATTATTTGATGCATTCTTTTATTCAGTTGAAAAACCTAAATTCGCAGTTAGTATATCTTTATCAAGAGCATTAATTATTGTTTTAAGCATGTTATTTATTCTTTCACATGTTTTTGGAAGCGTAGGAATATGGATGACAGTTCCAGTTACAGAAGTTTGTACGTTATTCATTGGAATTACTTTATTTATAAAATATAAACACAATCAGTTATCATTAAGTATAGAAAGTTAATAATTTTTATTTTAAAATTTTGTTTAATATTTGGCTATGTTTTAGTAGTGTGTTGATATATACATAAGTAAAATGGACTGAGTAATT